>NZ_BEHC01000052.1:0-23508 GCF_003112495.1 Enterococcus sp. H57 | reverse complement strand
TGTGCTAAATCTTCTACATAAACCGCCAGTCTGGCTGAAATCTGTTCAGATGAATCTCCACGTTTTTTCAGGCGCGATTGCAATATTTCTTTAGAGATCGTAATAAAGATAGGACGGACTACCGTCCCGAAATACTCATATAAATGCCAAAAACCATTTGCTGTCAAAACGGCGTAACAATTTCCTACTGTCAGTTTCTTTTTAATTTCTGCTTTACTGGAACCATATTTATGTTGAGCATATTGGTCCCACTCTGCAAACTCATTTCCCTTGATCATCTGATTGAATGTATTGTCAGAAACAAAATAATAATCCTCTTGATCTTTTTCCCCAGGTCTTGGTGATCGATTCGTGTAAGTAATGATCTTTTGTTCCGGCTGAAAAATAGCTTCTGCGAGTGAAGTTTTTCCAGAACCAGAAGGACCGATAAATACATAGCAATAATTCATTGTCATTTCTCCTTTGATGATTGAACAAGTGAAAAAGCTTTGGAAAATATTTCCAAAGCTTTTAAAAGCAACTTTGCTTTTTTGTATATTATACCAGCAAGCCAGTCACAATAGCACTTAAAAAGCTGACTAAAGTCGCTGTTAGCAAAATTTTCAATCCGTGTTTTGCGACAAGATTTCCTTTTTCTTCATTTAATCCCTTCATCGCACCAGAAATGATCCCGATAGAAGAGAAGTTGGCAAATGAAACGAGGAAGACAGATATAATTGCTGTTGTACGCTCAGTAAAATGGAAATTACCATTTGCTAATTCTGTCATAGCAACAAATTCATTTGTAACCAGTTTAGTCGCCATGATACTACCGGCATCCACTGCTTCTTTCCATGGGATTCCGCTGATGAAGGCAAGAGGGGCAAAGATGTAACCTAGGATCTCTTGGAAAGTGATGCCGAATATCCCGTGGAAGATAGCATTGATCATGGCAATCAAAGCAACAAAACCGATAAGCATAGCAGCAACCGTGATCGCCACATGGAAACCATCAAGAATGTATTCTCCCAACATTTGGAAAAATGTCTGTTCTTTGTTTTCTTCAATGATCAGCTCATCTTCTTTTTCTTCTAATACATAGGGATTTACAATTGAAGCCAGAATATAACCGCCAAATAAGTTCAAAACAAGGGCAGTGATCACATATTTAGAATCGATCAGTGCCATATAAGATCCGACGATCGACATAGAAACTGTAGACATAGCCGATACACTCATGGTGAACAAACGTTTCTCAGATAGGAAGGGTAATTCCTTTTTTATGGAAATAAAAACTTCCGATTGTCCTAAAATAGCAGAAGCTACTCCATTATAAGATTCCAATTTGCCCATCCCGTTGATTTTACTTAATCCTAGACCAACAGCTTTCATAAATAATGGAAGAATCTTGATATAGCGTAAAATCCCGATAATAGCAGAAATAAATACGATTGGCATCAATACGGAAAGAAAGAAAGGTGCACTTCCTTTATTTGCTACACCGGCAAAAACAAAGTCAACACCTTGCCCAGCAAAAGCAAGAAGATGATCAAACATTTTTGCCAATACAGAAACAACCGCTGTACCAAAAGTTGTACGTAATAATACGAAACCAAGAACAAGCTGTAAAACGAACATCACAATTAGTGGTTTCAATTTGATTGCTTTTTTGTTACTGCTGATCAAAAAAGCAAGCCCTAATGTGACAAATAAACCAATAATACCTAATAAATAACCCAAATAATCACTCCTATTCCAAATTCCGTTTTATTTTACCTGTTTTGCAAATAAAATACTAATCTTTAGTGAAATTTTCATTACTTTTTTAGAGTGAAACGCATTCATTTTCCATTAGAAAATAAAGCGAACAAAATAAAAGGTTCAAAAAGTGTAACGTCTTAGTAAAGTCTATAAAAAACGAAACTATTGATTAAGCTAATAGTTTCGTTTTCAACATTTATAAGTAAACTTTTTCTATTGGTAATATAGATTTTCGGAAGGGTAGACAGGTGCGCAGGTAATATCGATTCCTAGTTTTTTCAATGTTTGTTCATCATTTTTATTGACCATCACAGTAGAGTGGGCTTGTGCTCCCTCAAGTTCAGCTAGTTTATCATAAGCAACTTGAGCGATTGGATTCGTTACTGCACTGATTGATAAAGCGATCAAGACTTCATTGATGCTTAGTGCATCCAAAGAGGAATGAAGTGTCTTTGATTTCAATCCTTGTATTGTTTCAAGAACTAATGGTGACAATAAAGGAATGTCATCTGCGATATGGGCTAAATGTTTTACTGCATTTAAGATAACTGCCGCTGACGCATCCATCAATGAACTTGTACGCCCGGTAATGATGACTTCATCTGGTAATTCGATTGCAATCACAGCAGAAGGATCTTTTGTAGGACTTTGCGCTTGAATCTTATCTGCATAGTCATGGGCAGGGACTACCACGTTTCGGTCTTCAGGACGTAAACCGACTTCTTCCATAATCAGTTTGATTCGATTAACTGCTTCTTCATCGATCAATCCTTTTTTGAAGTCGCATTCTGTTTGGAAATAACGACGGATGATTTCTTGTTTAGAGGCTTCTTGGACAACGGTATCATCCACGATCCCAAATCCTACACGATTCACACCCATGTCAGTAGGAGATTGATAAACAGATTCTTTACCAGTAATTTTTTCAATAATACGTTTGATTACAGGAAATGTCTCAACATCCCGATTATAGTTCACAGCTACTTTATTGTAGGCATCAAAGTGGAAGGAATCGATCATATTGACATCTTTTAGATCGACTGTGGCTGCTTCATAAGCAATGTTCAGCGGATGTTTCAACGGAACATTCCATACTGGGAAAGTTTCGAACTTGGAGTAACCAGCTGCATGTCCTTTTTGGCTTTCATGATACAGTTGGTTCAAGCAAGTAGCGAGCTTTCCACTTCCTGGGCCAGGAGCTGTCACTACAACGATTGGTTTAGTTGTTTCAATATACTCATTTTTTCCAAAACCATCTTCTGAGACGATTTTTTCTACGTTGACTGGATAGTCTTCGATTTCTGAGTGTTTATAGATCTTGATGTTTCGTCTTTCTAGTTTATTGATAAAGACTTTCGTGGCAGGCTGTCCACTATAGCGAGTGATAACGACACTGTTGATTAATAAGCCATAACCACGTAATTCATCGATTAACCGCAAGATATCCATATCATAAGTAATCCCATAATCACCACGGATCTTATTACGTTCAATATCTCCAGCATAGACGCAAATCAGTATTTCAGCTTGATCTTTCAATTTTTGCAGCAATTTGATTTTCGCATCTTCTTCAAATCCTGGAAGTACACGTTTCGCATGCTTGTCGTCAACTAGCTTCCCACCAAATTCTAAATATAATTTGTCATAGTGGTTCACTCGTTCCAAAATATACGCTGACTGCTCTTCAATATATTTTTCTGAATCAAAACCAATTTTTTTCACTAGGTTCCCTCCTTAAGTACTAAAGCATTTTTTCATTTTTTTGAGGATTCGTCAACTGGAAGAGCGAAATTCCTCAAAAAAACAAAGAAAATGGTTTAAACCAACTTGTCTAGATAGTTATTCATTGGTATGATAGTTTTTGATAAGGAAGGTGCTACATGAAAAAAAGACAGAAAAAGAAAAACGCATATAAACACTATATCCGTTCGATTTTTACCGGTTATGAAAGAATGCTTGAAGATCCCGAATTGGAACAATTGACGTTTACTTATCTAAACGAAGAAACGCAGCTAACTCGTGATGAGCATCAGCGCATTCATTTCACAACAAGAGATCTGCCTAGTAAATAAAAAATAAGATAAAGGTCATTGGATTCGATTCTGTCCTATCAGATGGAAAGACTAGTTGATCGAAAAACAGGCTGTACCAAATTTTGGTGCAGCCTGTTTTATGGAGCATTGCCCGCTCTTTTTTATAACAATTTTTTACAGAAAATGGTACTATTGAAGTATTAATAAGTGAAAAACAGATGAGTAAGAGGAGGCAAGTAGTATGAAAGAGCCAGATACAAATGCAAATTATGAGCCAGACGAACTAGAGGAGACGAACGCGGATCAGGATACAGGACAAGAATCGTCTTCTTTTTACGATATCAAAGAAAAAGCAAGCATGAATCTTTCCCAATTATTAGAAGACTTACAGGCTTTTGAAAAAGCTGTCCGCGAAGAAGATATCCCTGAGATCTACCGTTTATACAATGGCCGATTGAATGAAGAATTAAAAAGAAGCTCAAATGAAAATCACGAGATCGATCAATTACTGATGCGTAAGATCCATGATCGTTTTTTACAGGAATTTCCTTTTATGGAACAAGTAGAAAGCATCTCGCCAACGATGAGCTATTACAAAATCGGCACTTATTACCATGATCGGCCCACGGTCGGTATTGATGCAAGTCTGCCAGAAATTTTTGTTTTGCCTAAGATCGATGAAGAGTGGGAGAAATATTCTCAACCGGAGTCAACGGACTATGACAAAAAAATCAATGAGCTAGACGCAAAGGTGATCACTGCTCAGACAGAAATTGAACGTTTAGATGAACAAATAAAAGAAATCAATCGACAAATGACTGATTTGAACGACAATAAAGGATTCTTGAATCGTAAAAAAATCGAGGAAGAAATTCAAGAATTAGAGAAGAAGAAGCAAGTACTATCTAATGAAAAATTAGGCTGGCTTCCTTATATTGAGACGCCTGAAACAATTCAGCAGCAAAAAGAAGCATTGCAGCAAGAAGCAAGAGCGGACCAGCTTCGTGCAGCCATCGTAGAAAAAGAACAAAGGCAAATCAGACGCTATTTCGGTAGCAAAGAGGGATTCGGTCAAGCAATCCATGAATTCTTGATGAATTATCTTGGCAATGAGAATCCTAATAATCAATCTAATGAAGGAGGTTCCGAGTATGAATGAACACGATGAAGCAGAATGGACAAAAAATGAAGAACAAACAGAAGATCATGAAGAAACGAACACTTCATTGGAAGAACAAACAAGTAATCCTCTGGATGACACAGAAGAAATCCCTATGCTAGAGGAAACAAAAATACACGAAAAAGAAAAAGTAACTCCGACGAATACGAATACTGCAGAAAACACCCATGCTTACGAAATAACTGAAAATCCCGGGTATTTAGAAGGAAAAGAGCAAGATCATCAAGATATCGTCAGTTTGATTGAAACAGCGGAAGCAGAATTAGCGGATTTACGTATGAGAAAAGATTTGATCGAATCAGATTTTCCACAATTATTAGAATCATATGATCGTTTTATATTGAATGAAGAACCAATCTCCACGATCGGAAAGACAAGCCTGATCGAATACTTCACGTATGAATTACTGAAACCGTTGAATGATATTGGTCTGGAACGGTCAAATTCAGCTTATGACACATGGAAAACAAGACATTTTTCGATCAATTATACGTTGAATGGACAAAACGAATTAGTCTTTTCCTTTGTATTACCGACCATCGATCAACGATACCAAGTGGAATCGATGAGTCTCCTAAACGTATCACCAGAGACAATGGAAATCAATGTCCAAGATGACCGGGTGCTTTCTTTGATCCGACACTGGTCAGTGGATCGAGTATTCTCTGCAGGGCAGATCACGATATTCAATCACAAATTGAATCAATTATTAGCCCATGCAAGAACACTTGGTTTTACCGTTAATCAGACATTACTAGACAATACGAAGCCACTTCGTTTGAATCTTCAGAGCGAATTTGAATTGACGAATGAAGTATTGGATGATATTTTTATCGTGGCAATGAAAAATCCATCCTACGATATGGAAAAGATCAACGAAACTACTTATCAAGTACGATTAGATAAAGGACAGTCTTTAACGATAACAACAAACGAAAAAGATCAAACAGTCTTGTCGATCTCATCTGGAGACTACCCACGATCTGTCATTGATTTCTTTATCAATTACGAATTCTTGGTCCCGTTAATGGTGAGAAAGTCCTGATTGGATAAGTTGGATTACCAGATGTCATTCAGATAATTCTGTTCCAAAGGACTTGCGGCAGTTATCCAGAATAATTGTCGCAAGTCTTTTCTGTATGTACTAAATGGACGTGAATAACTTGCTGATGAAGGAGGGATTTCATTAGGAATGTCCACAAATAAAATAGCACAGCTTAGCTTATTGTCTGCTGCTTGTGTAGCAGGTAGGATCGCTTTTCAATTTATTCCGAATTTCCAGCCAATGACTGCTATTTTTTTATTTATAGTACTTTACTTAAGCTTAAAAGATGCGTTAATTGTCATGAGTCTTTCTATTGCGATCAGCAGTTTTTATTTTGGTGTTGGACCATGGGTCATCGGCCAATGGATCAGCTATACTGTTGTTCTGAGTTTGTTTTCAATCGTTTGCTTGAGAAAAACAGTGCAAAGGAATCTATGGTTAAAGGGAGTCTGTTTTTTTCTGGCGGGCATGGTTTACGGAATAGGTATGACCGTTTTTGATACGCTGTTATATCGTTTACCTCAACCTTGGATCTATTACCTTCAAGGGGTGTCGTTTGATTTGATGCACAGTATAGGCAATGTTGTGTTCTTTCTTGTTTTTCTGCCAGTCGTCAAACGTTTTTACAATCATTCAGGAGGAAAAAATGAAAAAAATAATTTATAGTTTGCTTGCAATGAGTGTCAGTATACTCATTTTGACAAGTTGCAGTACAACCTATACACAATTGGCTTCCAACCAAAAGGAGGAAGTAAAAACATCGCAAAAAGCAACAATCACGTTACAAGAAAATGGTCAAAACTTTTCGGAAAAAGAAGTGGTCTTCAAAAAAGGCGATGATTTACTGAGTATTTTGAAACGAAATTTTGAAGTCGAAGAAGATAACGGCTTCATCACTTCGCTTGAAGGGCACTCACAGGATGAGAAAAATCAACTCTATTGGATGTTTACTGTGGACGGGAAAAGTGCTACTACTGGTGCCAAAGAGATCAAATTGAATGATGGACAATCGGTCATTTTCAATTTGTCTAAACTATAAGTTTCATGAAAAACTGTTAAAGGGCGAATATTGCCATAATTCAGTGAGTTCAGTTGATGAAAGAAGGAAAATAACATGGAAAATTTTAAAAAAAGCGGAATGTTTTCCGTAATTGCTGCTCTAGGGGCTAATATTCTAGTTGCTATCAGCAAATTTGTCGGCTATGCAATCAGTGGCAGTGCCGCCATGCTAAACGAAAGCATCCACAGTATCGTTGATTGCAGCAATCAGATTTTGCTGTTATTCGGTGATAAACAAGCCAATAAAGGACAGAGCGAGTTGCATCAATTTGGTGAAGGACGAGCAAAATACTTTTTCAGTACAATCGTCGCAATGATGCTTTTCTTCGGCGGTGGGGCACTTGGGGTGATGGAAGCTTTTGAAAAATTGACGCATCCATCCCATGAAGTGGGTAATCCGATCATTGTTATAGCAATACTGTTATTTGGTTTGGTAATCGAAGGAAGTTCGTTACGCGTGGCAATGAAAGAAATCAAAGAATTGAATACTGAAAAACTTTCCACGATGCGCTTTTTGCGCGAAAGTCGACACAGTGAAATACTGATTATTTTTACGGAAGACTTGTGTGCTGTAATCGGTTTGGTCTTGGCTTTAGCAGGAACAATATTGACTTATGCAACCGGGATTGCTGCATTTGATGCGATCAGCGGATTGCTGATCGGTTTCTTGCTGATGGGAGCCGCCATTTTCCTAGCAAAAGAATTTTATAGTCTGATCATCGGTGAAAGCGTGACAGCAAGCGATTTGTCAAAAATCAAGTTAGCCTTTGAACGACCTGAAATCAGTCGGCTAATTGATATCAAAACAGTTCATTTAAGTCCAACGGAGATTTTAGTTGCAGCAAAAGCAGATATCGTTGGTAACAAAGAGAATGAAGCTTACTCGGTCATCAACGATATTGAAAAAAATATGCGTCAGTCTCTTCCTGACAAGAAGATGTATATATACATTGAAACAGATAAATATGACCCAAATTATTCTCGTAAATAAAACGTTTATTCATGAATTGAAGCAAAAATGAGAAAAATATAATCTTGTTTTTAAATAAAACGGCTACAATTTAGCGAATTTATGTTACAATGAGTCCGCTGTTTATTTGTTGTAATTAAAGGAGATATTTTAATGAACAAAAAGAAAAGTGCGCCATGGCTTCAAGCTTTGCATGCAGTGATGCCACTTTGTATAAGCTATATACCAGTAGGATTAGCTTGCGGAGTATTGTTGCAAAAAGTTGGATTTGATCCTCTCTTATCAGGACTGTTATCGATTCTGGTCTTTTCCGGTGGCGCGCAGTTTTTAGTTGCATCTATGCTTACGACGCAAGCATCATTTGCAACGACATTATTGATGGTTTTCTTTTTAGAATTACGCTATACATTATTAGGAGCAAGTCTTGCCGGTTTTATGAAAAAAGAAAAGCGGACGTTTTTGGCTGTCTTTTCTCAATCACTGAATGATGAAAACTATGCGGTGAACTACTTAAAGTTTTCAACTGACCCTTCCTGGAATAAAAGAAAGGCTTTATATGTCAATTGGTTCTCAATGACTGCATGGGCCGGTAGCAATATGATCGGTAATTTTTTCGGCTCGGTGATTCGAGTAGATGCTGACCTTGTCCATTTTGCTTTGACGGCCATGTTCATTTTCATGTTTATCATGCAGATGAAAAGCGCACTACTGATCTTTACAGGTTTATTCTCAGGCGTATTAGGGGTCGTATTCATGGTATTATTCCAAAATACTTTCGGATTGATTGCAGCAACAGTCATTGCTTCATTTGCCGGATTTATGCTGGAGAAGGCATTCAAAAAAGAAAAAGCTAAGAAACTAAGAGACCGCGGTAAAGATGTCAATGAGCCGCTCTTCAACTTCCCGGAACAGGAGGCCAATCACCATGACTAAATTATATTTGCTACTTTTAGTTGCTTGTCTGTTCATCGTGGCATATATCCCGCGCTTGTTCCCGATGCTTTATTTTACTCATCGAAAAGTGCCATCCTGGTTCAGTGACTGGATGAAATATGTACCGGTGGCATTATTTGCGGCGTTAGCTTTTAAAGATGTTTTCATTACTCATGAACATCTGGATATTGCTTGGAATATCAAAATAGCTGCAATGATTCTAGTAGCAGGCGTGGCTTACAAAACACGTTCGATGGCGTTGTCAGTTTTGACAGGACTTGCGTCTGTCTTTTTGCTGTCTATGCTTTAAACTGTTTTATTTTATTAAAAACAGAGATTGCGACATAAGTTGTTCAAACTGATCTATCCGAACTGCATTTGCAACAGTCAATTCTGGATGCAAGTTTATTCGTAGGGATAAAAAAGATTAGTGTTGGCTTATGATGCAAGCTCTTTTTTATTTTAGGAATTAGAGAGGGATTTGTCCTTCTATGATTTTTTGCTATAATAGGGAAGATGTTTATTTTATGAAAGAATAGTTGAGGGAATTTAAATGAATAAAAAATTGATGCAAGGAACATTTTGGCTAACCTTTGCTAATCTTCTATGTAAAGTTTTAGGGGTAGTCTATTTGATTCCCTGGCTAAGTATGATGGGGAACAATCAAGATGGTATGCTTGCTACGACATTGTATAATGTTGGCTATCTTCCTTATGGATTGTTCCTGATGCTTGGTACAGTCGGATTTCCAAATGCGATTGCAAAAAAAGTAGCTGTAGCCACAAAAGAAGGAGATAACGCTGCTTGTCGGCTGATTTTTAGAAGTACGATCAATATCATGTTTGTCATCGGTATCGCCTCTGCTGCACTGATGTATTTATTTGCTCCTTTACTAGCCGGAATCAGTCCGATTGCTAACGTTAATAATGGGATACTAGCTATCAGAAGTTTATGCCCATCTTTGATTGCTATCCCAATTCTTAGTGCAATGAGAGGATATTTCCAAGGAAAAAATGATCTGCGGCCTTATGGAACTTCTTTGATTATCGAACAGGCTGTGCGAGTGATCGTTATCTTGGCTGGTACTTATTACTTGCGCGTATTGACTGACGGAACCATATTAGAAGCTGTATTGATCAGTACAGTCGCTTCTTTCTTCGGTGGGTTAGCTGCGATTATCCATATGTATATCGTCGGACGCAGAAAAGACTTCTTCGAACTTAAAGATTTTTTGATTTCCAGCCGTTATTTCGAAAGAGAAAACCGATCTGCCTCTGTCTCTATCATTCGGGAAACACTACCGTTTATTTTTGTCGGCTCAGTCATTACTATCGTTCAAATGATCGACCAAGTAACGATGAAACCACTGCTTCACTTTTTCCGTCCAGAGATCGCAGATCAGCAACTGGAATTCTTATTCAGCCGTGCTTCTGTCAATCCAAATAAATTGACATTGATCCTGATCTCCATGGTAGGAACAGTAGCTATAAGCAGCTTGCCAATATTAAGCACGATGAAGAAAAAAGATCGGATACAAATCGAAAAAACAGTAGGAGATAGTTTTTCGATTGCGTTATTGATTCTTCTTCCTTCATTGACTGGAATGTCTTTATTAGCTGGACCACTATACACATTGTTTTTTGGCTATGATCCTGAAAGTGTCGGATATTTCCAAATGGCTTTGCTAGCTTCTTTGTTTTTCTCTTTATTCACGATCCAATCTACGATGCTTCAATCTTTGAATCACCATCGTTTTGCGATCCGATTAACTGTAGAAGCAATTATCCTGAAAGTCATCTTCGAAGTAATCGGATTAGGATTAGTTGGAGGATACGGGATGAGCTTATCAAATGGCTTAGCATTCGGTATTGTCTTTGTTCGCGGCTGTCACTTTATGTGCAAAGAATACCGAATAGCACCTTTAGCAAAGATCAGCAATTTTTTCTTAAAAACTTTCCGCTCCACCCTGATTATGCTTGCAGTATGTTTTGCCGTTTTCTTTTTGCTGAATCAGCGATTGTCAATGGAATCAAAAAGCTATGCAATGATTTATTGTGTGGCTGTAGGAAGTATTGGCGGCTTAGTATTTTTATTTTCTCAATTCGGAAAAAATGGGTATCGAATGTTGAAAAATGTTAAACATCATAGCAGAAGCAAAGAATAGGTTAACTAATCGTTTTTTGCTGTCACTTGCAAAACGGCAACTCGTATGATTACGCTTGTCGTTTTTCTATTTTCCAATTTTAGTTTCATATCTAATCTTACTTATGATATAGTTATAAGGTCTGGAAAAATTCTTTGAAACGAGGAAATTAAACACATGAAACTTGCAGTAGTTACAGATAGTTCGGCATATCTGCCGGAACGTATCAAGAACCATCCCGACTTATTCGTTATTCCAATCCCTTTGATTATGGATGGGAAAATTTATAACGAAGGAATCGATATCGAAGCGGATGAATATTATGGACTTTTAAAAAACAGTAAAGATTTTCCTACTACTTCACAACCTGTCGTAGGGGAAGTTTTGGGTTTATATGAGGAATTGAAAGAGAAAGGGTATGACACGATTTTAAGTATCCATCTTTCTTCAGGGATTTCTGGCTTTGTCAACACATTATTTGCGATGAAAGATGACATCAGCGGAGTAACGGTCATTCCTTATGACTCTAAGATCACTAGTATGCCGATGGGACACATGGTAGAAGCTGCCTTAGACTTAAATGATGAAGGTCAGTCCCTTGATGAAATACTTGCACATGTCGATCGAATCCGAGATAATACCTACGCTTATCTGATTGTAGATGATTTGAACAATTTAGTACGAGGAGGACGTTTGACAAATGGTGCAGCGCTGATTGGCAGCTTATTAAAAATCAAACCGATCCTGACATTTTCTGAAGGGAAAATTGTTTTATTCGAAAAAATCCGTTCAAGTAAAAAAGCATTTGCTCGAGCTGAAGAAATTATTGGTAGAAGAAATAACGAAATACAACCGCCAGTCAAACTTTACGTTATACATGCAAATAATTTAGAAGTAGCGATTGCGGAGAAAGAGAAATTGCAGAAAAAATATCCAAATGCAGAAATCGAAATTGGTCATTTCGGACCAGTCATTGGTACACATTTAGGTGAAAAAGCCATCGGCATTGCCATTTCAGCGCAATAATTCCTTTTATTCAAAAAACATACCAAAAATATTCCAACATCATCTTGGACTTTCTACATGTTACTAATGAGCGTGTAAAAGAACGAGATGGTGTTTTTATTTCTATCAACGAAGCTCTTTTTCTTTGCAATCCACACTTCAATCCTCTATAATGTCGCATATAGTTTAGTAAATGAGTAAACTACTAATTTACTTATTTACTAAAAATAAAAGGATGAGGAGTTAAAGTAATGGAAATACCAACAAATTTAAAACATAAACCAGTAATCGTTGTAGAAGACTATGATAAAGTTGATGGAAGAAATGCATTAAATACGGACGCAAAAGGGCTTTCTCTGGGCCTTGCTCAGTGGAATGATCGTGGAAAAGTCGATATCTCAGGCAAGGTATGGCGACATACTGGAGAAAAATGGTCACGACAGTCGGAAGAATTACCAATCACACGTATTTTAGATTTAGCGATCTTAGCTGCGCAAGGAAGTTTATACTTCCAAGATGCTTATCGCTATGAAAAATTTTATGATCCAGAAAATCCAGTCGTAGACATCATTGGATTGCAAGGGAACCGAATGACGGTAGAAGTAGATACCAAAAATCCAAAGATCGATGAAGACATCATTTTGTATTACGATACACTACAAAAAGACGGAGAACTGATTGGGGAACGATTCCGTATTTTAAAACGTCTTTTAGATGAGCTAGGATATTAATAGACAGAGATGATCAAAAGGGGAAGAGAAGCATGGAGAATTTCTCACTAACAGAAAACCGAACCTTTTCACGGCTAGAAAAGCAAATGATCTGGAAGAAACCGAAAAGCCATCGGACAAGTGCAGAAGAATGGCGGATCGCCTCCGAAATTAAAGGGAATTGGCAAGATCCTGAAATGAAAATCAGTAACGTACTTTTGGAAGGAGATGCCGGGTCGGGGAAGACACAATTAGCCAAAGCACTATCTGCTGATCTGCAACTTCCCTATACAAAAGTGACCTGTTTTGCAGATATGGACAAATCAGATGTTTTCGGAGCCTTATTACCTGTAGTAGATTCTAATAAGGAACAAGACCAAGAATTACTAGAAGCTATTTACCAAACAGATACACTTGAAGCTGTACTGACACTGATCCAGAATCATTACGGCATTGATCCTTTTTCTGCTAAAGAAAAATTAGCAGAGCTAGTTCAAAGGATCGAAGCTGATTATCCAGATGCAATCCATTACAGCTATTATCCTTCTGAAATCGTTCGAGCGATTGAAAAAGGATATTTATTAGAGATTCAAGAGCCGACTGTCATCCGAGATGCCTCTGTTCTTGTGGCACTTAACTCAGCGCTTGAACCAAATGGGATGTTGAATTTACCGACAGGAATCATTCGTCGCCATCCAGATTGCGTCATTGTGATCACTACAAATCGAAATTACCAAGGAAATCGTCCATTAAATGAATCTTTAAGAGATCGGATGCAACATGCGGAAAAAATGGATCTTCCTGCCTTAGAAGTCATGACAGAACGTGCGATGGCGAAAACCATGATCCAAAAACAAGAACTTCTCTTAAAGATGGCAGAGATTATCCGTTTGTTGGATGAAACTGCAAAAGCTAACGCCATCAAAGGTGTAGCAGGAATGCGTTCTTATTTTTATTGGGCAAATACCTATAAGCAAGGACAAGATTTACTCCAGTCGATTTATCCAAAAGTTTTGTATAAATTATCCACTGATCCAGATGAATTGGCAATTCTTGAACAAGCTTTGTCTGACAGTGGATTGCTACTGGAACTTCAGGACATATTGAGAAAAGAAAAATGGGGTCATCCTCAATCTGAGCATACAAAAGGAAGAACCATTAGCGCCGAAGAAGCAAATGAACGAAACATCACTGAAAATGCTGAAGAAATTCTGCGCTTAGATGAAAAGAAATCGTTGTCTGCTGAAGAACCAAATGAGGGAGAAGAGAAACAAGAAGAAACAATAGAAAAAAACGAGTTTCCTCCTCAAATGCAAAAAGAACGCAGTAGCGATATCGAAGGAAAAAATCAAAAAGAACAACAAACAGGAGATGATTCTCAAGAAATGTCTGCTTCTGACATGGAAGCACATGATAAGGAAATCAAGAAGCAACTGAATAAAGAAGCGCGACAAATCATGAAGGAAACGATTCATGAAAAAGAAGGTCTCATCGTTCACCGACCATCTTTCCAAGGAAAAACGCCGGAAGTACGTGAGCTACACATGCAAGTAATGCCAATAGTAGAATCACTTAGCCGACAAATTTTAGAGTTACTGGATAATGAACAAACAGAGACGTACCAAAAAGGAAAATACGAAGGTCAGCGGTTCAATGCAAGCAAAGTAGCATATGGTGATTTGAGGAATTTTGACAAAAAGAACCCGCCACATGAGCAACCTTCTTTAGCGGTAGCTGTACGGATCGATGAATCTGGGTCAATGATACGGGATGATCGGATCGAAGCGGCAAAAAAAGCAGCGATTGCCATTGCCGAATTTTCTAAGAAAGTCGATATCCCATTGTTGATTTACGGAGATACAGCAGACCGTTCGTCAAGAGAAAAGACTTCTTTGTTTTCTTATAAAGAATTTGAAGACGGATTTCAATGGTTAAATGAAAAATTAGTCACTATGAAACCAAGGCAAAACAATCGTGATGGTGCGGCACTTCGTTTAGCAGCAGAAAAATTAAACAGACAATCCGCAACAACCAAACTGTTGCTTAATATTAGTGACGGTCAGCCAAAAGCGTTGCCGGATTATACAGGCAAAAAAGCAAAAGAAGATATCCAGTCTGTTTTGAAAGAATATGAGCGTCAAGGAATCCTATTTGTCTCCGCAGCTATTGGCCAAGACAAAGAAGAAATCAAGTCGATCTACGGTGAAAGTCGTTTTGTAGATATTACTGACTTGAATGAATTTCCCAAGCAAATGATTCAACTGATTGCCCGCTATCTATGATAAAATAAAGCTCAACGAACGCACTTAGCAGATTCATTGAGCTTTTCGTTTCTAGTTACCGGTAACAAGGATACTTCTAAAATAGAATCGGTTATAATCAAGAGGGACCGTTAAAGGAGTGAAACGATATGATACAAGAACAAAAATGGTGGAAAGAAGCAGTAGGCTATCAAATCTATCCTGCTAGTTTCAAAGATAGCAACGGCAATGGTCAAGGAGACATCAATGGGATCCGTGAAAAACTTAATTATTTGAAAGATCTTGGTATCGGCTTTATCTGGATCAATCCGATCTATCAATCTCCATTTGTCGATAATGGTTATGACGTAAGTGACTATCAAGATATAGAAGAGAGATTCGGAACGATGGAAGATTTTGATTTATTGCTAAAAGAAGCACATGAATTAGGGATCAAAGTGATTATGGATCTTGTCATCAATCATAGTTCGGATCAGCATCAATGGTTTGAAGAATCGAAAAAATCTAAAGAAAGCCCGTATCGCGATTATTACATTTGGGTCGACGGGGTAGATGGCAAAGAACCGAATAATTGGACATCGATTTTCGGCGGTTCTGCTTGGGAGTATTCTCATGAAACTGGACAGTATTATCTGCATGTTTTTGCAAAAGAACAACCAGACTTAAATTGGGAAAGCGAGAAATTGAAAGAAGAACTATTCAATATGATCCGATGGTGGTTGGATAAAGGGATAGATGGATTTCGTTTAGATGCGATTTCTCATGTAAAAAAAGATGAATATTCAGTAAAAGCCACAGAGAACCCTTTCTCACCCTTTCAAAATGTCTCAGGAATCGAAGAACATTTGACCGATTTGAAACATGTTTTTGAAGAGTACGATATCATGACTGTCGGAGAAGCAAGTGGTGTCACTGCAGAAGAAGGACCACAATGGGTAGGGAAAGACGGTTATTTCGATATGATATTCGAATTTGATCATATCCATATCTGGCAGCAAGAAAAAGAAGGGCAATTAGATGTCCTTAAATTGAAACATGCATTAAGCGCTTGGCAAACTTCATTGGATGGTATCGGATGGAACGCTTTATATATGGAAAACCATGATGTTCCTCGTGCCGTTTCAGTGTTTGGAGATACTCGTCCCGAGTTTTGGGCTATGTCTGCAAAAGCAATCGCTATGATGTATTTCTTTTTGCAAGGTACGCCATTTATTTATCAAGGACAGGAAATCGGAATGACGAATATGCCCTTTAAATCGATCGATCAAGTTGATGCAGTAGATTCGAAAAGACTTTATAAAAGGCTGCTTGCGGAAGGTAAGACAAGAGAAGAAGCATTGGATATCATTCGTGAAACAACGAGAGACAACAGCAGGACACCCATGCAATGGACTTCGGAACAATATGCTGGTTTTTCTACACATGAACCTTGGCTGATCACTAATCCAAATACCAAAACGATCAATGTAGAACAACAAGAATATGAACCAGAGTCGGTCCTGCAATTCTATAAGAACATGATCCGCATTAGACAAACCAATAAAGGTCTGATATACGGTTCTTATAAAGAATATCTTCATGAACATCCACAACTTTATGTCTATGAAAGATATTTAGAAGATGAACAATATCTTATTATGGTAAACTTAACAGAATCACTTGCTGACTATGAACTTCCAAAAGAAGCAGATCAGTCCTGGACATTACTCTTGTCAAATTCCTCTAGCGGAGAATTTGAAGCTAAAGGCATACTAGCACCTTATGAAGCTCGGTTATATAAAACAAACAAGTAAAACTTCCTCGTTAAAGTTCATTAGTTGGACTTTGCGAGGAAGTTTTTCAGATTGTTCTGTCAATTACTCATTTCAATAATTCGCTCTAGGACCACCGATATATTTAGGACGAGAGCGAAGGGCTGTCACGTGAGCTTGTCCAAGGGTTTTCAAACGAGGTCTGACAGGTACTTGGACATGTTTGATATGCATACCGATTGATGTGTCACCGATATCGATACCGGCTTGTCCAACTACGTGTTCCACTTCGACAGGATCATTGAACTGGTCAAAAGCAGCAACAGAACAAGCACCTCCAGCATGTAGTGCAGGAACAACAGAGACAATTTCGAAATTTTTTGCTTCTGCCACTGTTCGTTCTACTACTAATGCTCGGTTCAAATGTTCACAACCTTGGACAGCTAGCGCAATTTCTTTAGGATCCAACAACTCTTTTAACGTACGGATGATCCATTGACCAACTTCCGCACTGGAATTTTTTCCAATATGTCCTCCAACGACTTCGCTTGTGCTGCATCCTAAAACAAAAAGATCACCTTTTTTCAAGCGTGCCTCAGCCAATATGTCATTAACTATTTCAGTCAATTGGTCTTTTAATTCTTTTTCTGACAACTTCATTTTCTAAAACCTTCTTTTTCAATTAATATTGCTTCCGTGCTTGAATACGTTGAAGACTTGCAGTTATAGGAAAGGCAAGTCCCATTCCAATCAGATTTTGGAAGATGTTTCCTGGTATAGAAGCCACTCCAGCCGGCCAATCATATAAAATCCAACCGGCGATACCATAGCCGATGATCATAACTAAGCTTCCTAATAAAAGCCCTAATCCCCACATACGAGTAGAAGATTTGCTGAAAGAACCAGCAACATATCCTTGTAACCCGTGGATCACTAATGAAAAAACTGCCCACTGCGGATATCCTGAAATCAAATCGATCAATAGACCACTGGAAGCACCAACAACTAATCCACCCGTTGGACCATAAAGAAAAGCAGCGGTATAGATCCCGGCCTCGCATAATGTCACAAATCCATTCGTAGCCGGTACAGGGATCAAAATTGTTAATGAAAGGGCAACTGTCAACGCAATCAGCATAGCATAGATCGTTAATTGCTTAGTTTTCATTTCTCATTCCTCCTTTTTGAATACCGCCAGACCAGACGCTTCCGGTATGATCGTTCATCAGCACACCATTAGAAATACAATGGGCAACAAATTTTTTACTTTCTGCTACTGCTTTGGTAAAGTCTGCCCCTAACACAAGATTCGCTGTTATTGCAGAAGAAAAGGCACAACCGGCCCCGTTTACTGTTGTAGTGTCGATTTTTTTATGAGAAAATACCTCATAATGATCAATTGAATAGAGAAGATCCACAGCTTCATCTCCAGCCATCCTTGTGCCGCCTTTGATCACAATGTTTTTTGTTCCTGAAGCAGTGAGTTCTTTAGCGAGATGGATCATTTCTGTTAACGAAGAGGGAAGAGCTTGACCAGAAAGTAAAGCAGCTTCTGCCAAATTAGGCGTAATCATCGTAACAAGTGGAAAAAGTTCTTCGATGAGCTGCGAAATATACAATTGATTGATCACAGCTTCAGTTTCTTTGAATGCCAAAACAGGGTCTAAAATGATTGGGATATTTTGTTTTGTTTTTATGAAGTCTCGAACAACCATGATTGCTTCACTTGAGTTCAATAACCCAATTTTGATACCATCTAATGAAGTCATTTTATCAATCGAAACTAACTGTCGTTTAAGCAATTCCAAAGATATAGATTCCAGCATAAATCGCTCATTAATATCTAGTGCCCCTATAGAAGTCAAGGCGCTTAGTCCGAATAGACCAAAATTCTCAAAAGTTTTTAAATCTGTTTGGATTCCTCCACCAGCAAATGGATCAGAACCGCCAATTGTCAAGATTCTTTTCATAACATTTTCCTCCATGAATAAGAGTATAACGAAATTTTCAAAAAAGAAAAACAGCCAATTGGCATATTTTTATCTCATCCAATTTAAAAAAACAAAAAGAAAAGAAAGACCAAAATGGATCTTTCTTTCCTTAAATAGTTAGGACTTTTGTGATTTTAATTCTTTCTCGATTTGAAGCCGTTGCACTTTCATTGTAGCTGTTCGCGGGATTGCATCAAAATCACGGATGATAGGGACGTTCAAGCGAGGAAGTTCATGGACTTGCTCCCACCATCGATTCCAATCCATTTCTTTGTCAGGAGCTAAAGCAATAATCGGTTGTGGAGAATGATTTTTATCCCTTACAATCACTACTTCTGCCAAAAAATCTAACGAATCTAATAAAAAGTCTTCAATAGCTAATGTACTATTGATCGTTTCGATCAAATCCACTTGCCGATCTTTCAAAAATAGGTGGCCATGCTTATCCATAAAACCGTAATCTCCGCTATCCCACCAATCGCCATAAACATTTTCCTGGAACCGTGCATCTTCCTTGTAATAAGTCAAAGCCCGTCCTTTAGACAGTAATTGTATATGACCATCTGTGTTTTCAGGTAGGACATTCCCAACTGAATCTGTAATCCGAGCGCTTGTCATGTCTTCCAGTCCAACGCCCATATCTCTTGCATCACTTATTTTCAAACTCTCTAGTGTATGAGCCTTAAGAATCATTGGTCCGCATTCACTTTGGCCATATACTTGAAGAAATACCGCATTCTGTGCCATCGACGTTCGCAAAAATGTCTTCATTGTCTGGTTGTTTATAGCATCAAAAGTGGAGTGATAGTATCGGATACCCGAAAAAGCTTCTGGATGCTCCTTAGCAGTAAAACGCCACTGAACAAAGTTATTCGGATGGGTCTCTAGTGCAATTGGCCGGTGAACTTCCAACATATGAACAACTTTTGAACTTTGTGCGTTTGCTAAAGGCATCATAGGAAATCCCATGGACATCAAAGAAGAGATACCAATATTGAATCTGGAATGCACTGGAGAGATGTGAAAAGCGATTAATTTCTTTTCCGAAATTTTTGTGAAAACTGTTTTTTGCCATTTCGTCCGCCATCCCATAGAATGAGCAGAATGACAAATAAGTTTAGGGATACCAGTTGTACCAGAAGTATGGGTCATATAAGAAATTTCATTTTTGTCTAAAAATGATTGAGAAACAGACAAATCAGGTTGTTCCATTAAATAAAGAATAGGAATCTGTTTTGATTTTGTTCCATTTGAAATTTCTCTCACTCGCTTTTTTGTCTCATCATCAAATAAAATGAAAGGGTCTTCTAAACGATCGATAAATACTTCCATTGTTGTTGTTGGTAGATGATAAGAAGTCATGACAGGCACTGCACCAAGGTAAGACACAGAAACAGCTAGAAGGTATGTGTCAAAAGCGGAACTCTTATAAATAATAACTTTGTCTCCGGATTTCACTCCAAGATGAGCCAATTGACAAGCCCGTTTCAACACACTTTCGCAGCATTTTTTGTAAGTTGTTTCAAGTCCTAATTCTGGGAAAGCTGAAAGTGGCTCATCAAAGATAATCGGGGTCTCGGAAAAGTTAGCTGCAGCTTCTTGAAAATTCGTAAATAAGTTCAAAGGGGAATACGTTATGGTCTCCATCATTCACACTCCATTATCTTTTGTTAAGTAATACACAAATTCAAGATAATCGTAACATAATCCTTTATATAGTAACATAGTTTATTGTGAAAAAAAGATCATACATTTGTTTTATATGGAAGAAACCTGAACGAATGCCGCTAATTCGTGATAAGAAAAATCAACCATCTTTTCCCAGATATCTTGAAAAGAATGGGATGAGAGGTATCGATTACCACATAAATAATTTACCGCGTCAGCATCATCTAAATATAGTTCTGCATAATAACGATATGTTTTTCTGCATAGTTCTGGCGATACGTTTTTATATACTGTAATTTTGCTCAAAATTTGGCGAATAGTCCGAGGAGAAATTTGCTGATCATGTGAGGAACGAAAAACAAAAGAATTTTCGTCCGTATTTTGTGCTGTTAACTCAAAATAGTTCTCCAGAAACGGCATCGCTTCTTTTGGTATTGGTACTTTATTCAGTCTGTTTTCTTTTCTATTCAGATTAAGAATCTGCTTGGTCAAAGATACATCTTTACGTTTAAGTTCTACTACTTCATGGATCTTTAATCCGCAATACAGAAGAATGGCAGTAATGGCAAGGTTCCTCGGTCGATTCTTTTCTTCAAAGCTAGCTTCTCTGCTTGTTCGAAAGCCTTCAATCGGGATAAACAAATGCTCAAAATCTTTGAAAAGTTCTGCATCGATATATCGCGGAGCTGCTTTGGTTGTTTCCGGTAAACTTGTACCCAAAAGAGAAATCTCTTCTTCAATCAGTCCTTTTTGATACAAAAATCGTAAAAAATGATTTAATGAATATTGCTTCCTTGAAATCCCGTAATAGCTATTTTCAAACAATTGCTCCGTTTCTTGGTTCGCTGTAGTTTGGAACGAACGAGTATGTCGATAGATTTTAGCTAAGAAATTCTGATAATCTTGTTTTTCTAAATGGATAATCAGCTGATCATCCACTTCTTCAGAAAATACTTTTCTCAAATAATCAGTAAACAGATGAAAATCTTTTGCGTATTCATAGCGACTGCCTAATGAAAGGGAAGAACGATTTTCTTCTAAAAACTGTTGAAAGACGGAAGGGAGCAAGTGTGTACGTTGCTTTAACTTTTCTTGCAGTTGTTTTCTAGTTTTGCTGTCCATTACAAATTCCCTCCAATAGTGTTCATTTTCTATATTTTACCGCATTTCATCAAATGAAGATAGACAGTTTGTCTTGATCTTAGGAAGCAAATTTTTAACTGTCTTTTAAAAGTACTAGCTAAAAGATTTGAAGTAAGAAGATACATTTTTAGTTATTTTATTAGTGCAGTCATTCTTTTGATATTTTAATTGATTTATCCTCTTTTTAGCTATGTGGTTACTTCATGAGCAATGAAATGGATTTGGTTCGTTCTAATGGCAGGAGGCTTTTTCTTTTATTTCCGAAAAATTAGAAAACATTTTTTCAAAATCGATTGGCTCTCCATTTATTCAATAATAGTTTGTCTAACGATATTGTTGGGATAATTCTTAAATAAGTATTAGAAATAGTTGGTACTTCATTACTTTACATGAAGATTTATTCTATGGTAGGAGCAATTATACTGAGAATTAATCCTTTTTTATATAAGTTGTTTGCTTATTGATGGATTGGATAAATTAAACCATCACAACGAGTGGAAATTATATGAAATTTTTCATAAAAATTCATATAGAAACAAATGACATTTTATTAGAATATGACTTTCATTAACATAAATGTTTTCAAATTTCAATTAGATTGTTTTAATTAAATTCCAATCTAAATATTTGTAGAAAACAATCGTCTCCTATAGAATAAATTTATAAGTAACAATATACCAATCATAAATCTATTTGCTAGGAGGAATTTACATGGAAGAGAAAAATTTAACGGTCATCGGAAGCTATAGTACGAGGGAAGAAGCATTATCAGTAATTGAACGGTTGCGTAACGAAGGGTATGAACGAGATGATATCGTTATTTATACTACTGATGAAGCAGCATCTAGACTAGGATTTGACGGATTGTCTGGTATAGATGTTGAAACAGATGAAAATCGGATGGATGGTGAAGAAGACCGTTCTTTATGGGAAAAAATAAAAGATACTTTTTCTTTTGATACCTATGATTCTGAGACGGCTACACCAGAAAATGATACTTTATATCAATATAGAGGAGATATTTCTGATGGAAAATTTGTCATCACAGTAAAAGGCTATCGTCAGCCAGAAACAACAGAAGATACAATGGATACACAAGATACTGTTAGCCCAGCAAGCACAATGGGGACTGGATTAGAAACTGGCACTGGAACAGATCCAATGGACGTAGGTGGCACGACAGGCTTTCAAAATACAACGGATCCATTGAATATGACACCAGGAACTGATCCGATGGACGTGCCTGGCGAGACTGATACAATGGGTACAAGCAAGACTGAAGACATCGATCGCAAACCAAATCTAGATGATGATACAATTCAACTAAAAGAAGAAAAATTAGATGTAAATACACATGATGTGACAACTGGAGAAGTCGACATCCACAAACATGTGGTCAACGATACTGAAACGGTAGAAGTACCGGTCAAACGTGAAGAAATCGTCATCGAACGCAAACCAGTAACAGATCAATCTTCACAGGGAACAGACGAAAACTTGGAAGATGACACGATTACTATCCCAATCAAAGAAGAGCAAGTAGATGTAAGCAAACATACAGTTGTTCGTGAAGAAGTTGGGATTCATAAAGAAGAACATGAAGATGTTGAAAAAGTGACAGAAGATGTTAGCCGAGAAGAATTGGATATTGACACAAGCGGTGATGTACACATTGAAGACCGCAATAAAAAATCGTAAGCGTAAGCTAAAGAGGTTGTGACAGAAGTGGTCAGCTTAAAGAAATTTCGGCTTATTTCCGAAGAAGCTACTTCTGGAACACCGTTTTTCATGCTCTAAAATGATATTTTTACACAACCGTTGCGGTTGTTTTACGAAATTGGACGGGACTTTGCCAGTTTAATTTCTGTTTTATCCG
>NZ_BEHC01000051.1:0-7474 GCF_003112495.1 Enterococcus sp. H57 | reverse complement strand
CCAAACTCAGAATTGAAATCAGGATAATTATCAGGTCGATCATGGATTGAGCGCTGATACTGTTGTTTTCCCCGTTTTTCCTGATGGCCATTGGTTTTTCTTTTACCTTTCATCGGTAGTGTGTCAATATCAAATATTCCTTTAGAAAATAAACGATAAAGTGTTCTCATACCGCATGAAACAAGCCTTTCTTTTCGCCCGATAATGACGTCAGGCGTCCAACCAAGAGTGACTTTCTCTTTAATGTAATCTACTTCATGAGCAGGTAATTGAATGACTTTTCTACCACATTTTTTCTTATTTTCTTTATACTGGTGCCAATAATCAAGAGCAGTCTTGCCTTGCTTGAACTTATTGACTACATTATAAATAGTTTGTATAGCACGTCCCATTCGGTTAGCGATTTCAACCGGCTTATTATGTTGAAGATAATATGATTCTATCATTGTCAGTTCGTCTATGGTAAGATGTTTGTAGGTCATTTATGGTTACACTCCTTTGTTTTCTTTCGTCGGAAATACAATTTGAGTGTACCATAAATGCCTTTTTATTTTTCTAACTTAATTTTACAATTAGCGTTTTTTAATAGAAGATATGGAGTAAATAATATTAGAAATATTTTACTTATTTTATGGAAAGACTTTACAGGTTTTTATGAACCTCATACAGCAGTATCACTTAATAAATCAATTTTTGACAAAGTATGGGAAAAAGAGCAAGTAGAAATGAATAAAACTGTTCATTCTAAGTTTAGAAGTAAAGAAGACCTCAATTTTTGGTTAATTAGATACTGGCAACTTTGTACTGGAAATTTTTACCCACAAGAAAAAAATTTTTCTAAAATGTACTACCTTAATGACAATAATGATTTACTTTTTAGTGAAATGAAATCTCCCCAACATAAAATAATTTGTTTAAATGATACAAATAAAGTTTCTGACTTCGAGAAAATAAAAAATGAACTTTTGCAAACATTTATGGAGAGATATCCAGAAAAATCTCAATTTGAAAAATAAGAATAATTTTAAACTCTTTGTTAAAATTAGAGCGATAAGGTAGCTATAAAGCACAACAATGTTAGTAAGTATTGCTAACGTTGTTGTGCTTTTAACCGTAGAAGATTAAGATGTTGATTAGAAAATACGCCAATGAAACGTAAAATCTATAAGCAATTTGTTTCATAATTAGATGTACATATAAGGTTTCTCTAGTTTTGTATTAAAATACTTTTTCAAAAATACTAAACGGATAACTTTCTCGTATTAAAAAAAAACTTATTGATATGATGGAAAACTGAAGTTCCTTGTTATCTTTATAAAAAAAGAACTATTTGATTGAACGAGAAATGATTATACAAAAGTTTCCTTTTAGATTAATCTTTTCGTCATCTCTATTCTATTGGAATTTTTCTAGCAATTGTTATCAATCGCAAATCAAATACCCTCAATTCTCCCCCATACGCAATGCATAGGCGTCAAGCAGAATTCTCGCGATGATCTGGAGAGGCAAGCGTGAACGTACTTCATAATTAGGGAAATACGAACCTTCTGATTTGAAACCTACGAGATTTATCTCGCAATAATCTTTGAGTGTAGAGGAATGATTAGCTGTAACTAGAATCGAACCAATCTCTGCATCATAGCAATTCTTTGCGGCGGTGACGAGTTCTTTTGTCTCGCCGTTCAAAGAAATAAAAATAACGCTGTCTTTCTTAGTTAGTTTCCGACTAATGTTTTTGATGATTTCTGGATCAGTATGCATTTGACAATTTTTCCCTGTTAATTGAAGTTTTACCAGCATCTCTTGACCAATCATTTCTGAAAATCCTCGGGCAAAGACAAAAACTCGGTCAGCAAATTTGATTCTTTGTATTGCATCTTCAATGTTCCCGATTTCCAACATATTGATCGTACGTACCACTTCTTGTTCATTTTTTAGAATGGCTCGGCGGATACCTTTGTCTACTTTATCTAAGAAAGAAAAATTGATGTTCTTGTTTTCTCCTTCTTTTAGATGATGCTTAAACGAAGTAAACCCTTCATAGCCTTTCTTTTTCATTGTCCGCACAATGGTGGCTGTTGAGACATTTGCTTGTTCACTTAGTTTCACGATGGAGTAGTTAGGGATCTCTAGGATATGGTGTTCGATAAAGTTCCAGAGGTACTGTTCTGTTTCACTTAATTTGTGATCCATATTCTTTCCTTCTTTCACCAAAAGTTAGTTAAAAAATAGCACGACGAGTTTATAAATGTAAAGGTTTTCTTTGTGTTGAAACGATTAAGAAAACATTTTCTCTTTCGCGTATTTCATAATAGAGTCAAGGAGGTCATTGGTTATGTCTATCTACACATGCACGATGAATTTGGCAATTGATCTATTTATTGAAACAGAGGAGATGCATCCTTTTATGGTAAATCGCACAAAAGAGGATGACATTCAGGCAAACGGAAAAGGAGTGAATGTGTCACTAGTATTAAAGATGCTAGATTTCCCAAGTACGGCATTGGGTTTTTCTGCTGGGTTCACAGGAAAGTATATAGAAGACTATTTACAGCAGAAACAAATCCAAACAGATTTTATTGAAGTGCCTGGTATGACGCGTATCAATGTATTTACACAAGTCAATCAAACGGGAGAAGAATACAAATTAGTGAATCAAGGACCTGAAATACCGCAGACAGCTGTCCATAATTTTTTAAATCAAATAAGAGTATTACAAGCAGAAGATTATCTTTGTGTTTCTGGGAGTTTACCAAGAGGGCTGTCTCCAAAGGTTTTAATAGAAATCAGCCGGATTTGTCAGGAAAAGGGGGTTCATTTGATTATTGATAGTAGTGATCAAGAAGCCATGGATTGTTTACCCTATCGACCATTTTTGCTGAAACCGAACGAGGAAGAACTTTCTTCTTGGTTCGGACGAAAAATGGTTACAGATGAAGATTACTTTGTTTATGGACAACGACTAGTAGAGTTAGGTGCAGAAAATGTTTTGTTATCCCTCGGTGAGAAAGGAGCGATTCTTTTTACGAAAGACAGGGTGTTTAGAGGAAACTCGCCAAAAGGAAAAGTTGTCAATACAGCATGTGCAGGTGATACCATGTTAGGCGCTTTTTTAGCAGGATACATGAATCGACGACCGCTTGATGAAACGTTACGTAAAAGCATAGCAGCAGGCAGCTCAACCGCTTTTCGCAAAGGATTAACAGATTTTTTAGATGTGGAGGAATTAAGTAAACAAATCAAAATCAGGGAAGAGAGGTTCGAAAGATGGGAAAATATCAACTAATTGCAGCAACCGGTTGTCCGACAGGAATTGCGCATACCTACATGGCGCAAGAGGCATTAGAACAAGTAGCTAGGAAAAAAGGCATCACGATCAAAGTAGAGACCCATGGACAAATTGGGATCGAAAATGAATTAACGGCTGAAGAAATCAAACTGGCAGATGCTGTCATTATTGCCGCAGACAAAGATGTCCATTCAGAAAGATTTGTGGGAAAACGAATCATTGATGTTTCTGTCAGTACAGGAATCAAGGATGCACAACGGCTGATTGACGAAGCATTGGCAGGAAAAGAGACCATCTTAGCAGATAATGAAGCTGTTGATACTTTAGAACCAGAAGTGATGAGTGGTGCTAATTTTGGTCGTAGCATCTATAAAAATTTGATGAATGGTGTCTCTCATATGTTGCCTTTCGTGGTAGCTGGCGGAGTATTGATTGCTATTTCATTTGCCGTTTGGGGAATCTATTCTTTTGATCCAGATCATGCACAATACAATGCTACAGCGGCGATGTTAAAAACGGTTGGCGATGCAGCAATGGGAATGATGGTTCCAGTTTTAGCAGCTTATATTGCAGAAGGGATCGCGAAACGTCCAGGGTTAGTCGTTGGATTTGTTGGTGGAATCGTGGCCATGAATGGCGGTACTGGATTTTTAGGAGGTATTTTAGCTGGGTTCTTAGCAGGTTATTTTATCTTATTTTTGCAAAAGCTACTGACAATTTTACCTAAACAACTAGATGGCTTGAAGGCAATCTTCTTATATCCAGTTATTGGTGTAGCATTTATTGGTATCGTGATGTCTTTGCTGGCAGGTCCAATGAAGGCTATAAATGAAGGAATGATGAGCTTTTTAGCTGGATTTGAACATTCGAATCCACTTGTTCTTGGCGTGATTGTTGGCTGTATGTGTGCGTTTGATATGGGAGGACCGGTTAATAAGGCGGCATATGTAACAGGAACAGCTCTTTTGGCACAAGGAAACACGACTTTTATGGCTGGTGTGTCAGCAGCTTGTATTGCACCACCGTTGATTACTGGTTTTGCTACTTTATTGTTTGGTAAATATTTTGATACCAATGATCGTAATGCAGGTTTGGTTAATTTTATTTTAGGATCAACTCATATTACGGAAGGAGCTATTCCGTTTGCTGCGAAAGACCCGATCCGAGTGTTACCCACGATGATGTTAGGCTCATCAATTGCTGCTGTCTTGACTTATTTGTTTGGCGTCCAAGTTCCAGCACCACATGGCGGTTTTTTAGTATTACCTGTAGTAACAGGAAAAATCCAATGGGTTACAGCGATTCTTATTGGTTCGATCGTTGGTGGAGTGATACTAGGATTAATCCAAAAGAAAAGAGTAACTGATAAAGACAAGAAGATGGATAATAAAGCAGCAAATCGTACAGTTATCGAAAAAGGAAGAGCAGGAGCAGGAGACTTATCATGACAATCATTCATGAAGAGAACATTTTTTTACAACAGCCATTGGATAGTCAAGTAGAAGCATTTAAGTTTTTAGCAAAGCAAACATTCTGCTTAGGAATTGTTCATGATGAAAAAGAAGTATATCAAAAACTTCTAGAAAGAGAAAAAGAAGGTACTACAGGAATAATGTCAGGTTTTGCTATCCCTCATGCGAAGTCTCAAACAATCAACGAACCTAGTATGATTATCGTCACACTGAACAAAGGAATTGAATGGAACAGTTTAGATAGACAGTCAGTTGATTTTATTTTTGCGTTATTTATTCCAGATTCAGAAGCAGGAACGACTCATTTGAAATTATTGTCTCTCGTTGCACGATCGTTGATGCGAAAAGAGGTTACAGAACAGTTGAGAAAAGCAAAATCAAAAACAGAAATAGCCACAATATTAACTAAAGAAATAGGTGAAGATATATGAAGAAGATGAGTATAGAAAAGCAGGAACGTTTGAAGCGATTGACGGATGAAGCCGGAATTATTAGCGCGTTAGCAATCGACCAGCGTGGTGCTTTGAAGAAAATGATCAACCAATATAAAGAAGCTACATCAGAAGACATCATCCAATTTAAACAGATGGTTTCTCAATACCTGACTCCCTATACCTCAGCTATTTTACTTGATCCAGAATACGGCCTGCCTGCAGCAGCGCTTCGAGAAAAAGAATGTGGCTTGCTGCTAGCTTATGAAAAAACCGGCTATGATACGAAAATGCCGGGAAGATTACCTGATTTATTGAATATTTGGTCGGTGAAAAGGTTAAAAGAAGCTGGTGCGGATGCTTGTAAATTTTTATTGTACTATGACGTGGATGAACCAGCAGAGATTAATGTGCAAAAACAAATAGTTATAGAACGGATTGGTTCAGAATGCGAAGCAGAAGGCATACCTTTCTTTTTAGAGATCCTTTCTTATGATGCAACTATTGGCGATCCGTCCTCTCTTGCCTATGCAAAAGTAAAACCCCATAAAGTTATTGAAGCCATGCGAGAATTTTCAAAAGAACGTTATCAAGTGGATGTATTGAAAGTAGAAGTGCCAGTGAATATGAGATTTGTGGAAGGATATGGGCAAGAGACTTGTTATAGTCAAGCAGAGGCATCCGCGTATTTCTATGAACAATCGAAAGTGACTGAACAACCGTTTATTTTTTTTAGTGCGGGAGTCAATGCTACGCTATTTCAAGATACATTACGTTTTGCAAAACAATCAGGTTCGACATTCAATGGTGTCTTATGTGGGCGAGCAACATGGGCGAAGGGAGTGGCACCTTTTGTTACCGAAGGCGAAAAAAAAGCGAGTAGTTGGATGTTAGAAGAAGGAAAACAAAATATTAAGGGATTAAGTACATTATTAAAAGAAACAGCAACACCTGTCTACGTTGATAGATAAGAAAAAGTTGTTTCTTCATAAAAAGATGCTGCTGCAATTAGATAGCGATCAATCGATGATTCAAATTAAACATTCACTTAAATAAAAATATCGACCAGATTTCTTTTTCAAAAATCTTGGTCGATATTTTTAATTGCTAAAACTGTTAATGAATTTTTATTACACTTTTATTTACTATCTACTTCCGCTTCTGCTGCTTTCCTGCGTTGCGGCCTTTGTTGTTTGTACTGTTTTTTGGTTGTTTGATTTGTTTTGTTGCTTGTTTGTTGTTAGCTAGCTTTGCTGATTCTGTCACGTCTTTTCTTGGAGTGACGACTTGTTTTGGCGGGTTTTGTTTCAACTCTTCTGCCACTTGTGCTTTCAAACGTGGTTTCATCATAACGTTTGTGATGAATGTTTGCAGACAGCTGAACACACCACCGACTACCCAGTAAAGTGTAACACCGGCTGGCGCACTGATTGACATGAAGACGATCATAGCAGGAGAGACGATCAGCATCGTACGCATTGTCTTTTTCTGTTCTTCAGGAATACCGATTGTTGAAATATATCCTTGAAGCAGATAAGCGACCCCTGCGATGGCCACAAGCACCATACTTGGTGAGCCTAGATCGATGCCGTAAAAAGATGATTCACGGATACCTTCTGTGTAGCGAGCCGTAAAATACAAGGCAGAGAAGATCGGCATTTGGATCAATAGAGGCAGACAGCCGATTCCGCCGGTCATACTCAATCCGTTTTCGCGATATACTTGCTGCATTTCTGCTTGTGCTGCCATTTGTTCTTCACGTGTTGTTGCAGCTTTCAATTTTTGTTGGGCTGCTTCAACTTGTGGTTTTAACGCTTGCATTTTTTCAGATTGGATCATTGTTTTTTTCGATTGACTAATACCTAGTGGCAAGATGATGATACGGACGATCACAGTCATTGCAATAACTGCCCAGCCATAAGACCAATTGAAATTTTCAACTAGATATGTAATCGCTTGGCCCATAGGATGGACGAGTACTCGATAAACGATTCCCGAAGTGTCAGGGTTTCCGTTTGAATCCATCCGCACACAGCCAGATAAAAAGAGCAGGATACTGACAAGTCCGGATCCCAATAACCAGTTTTTCCATTTATTCATAGAATACTTCCTCTTCTATAATTTTTACACAAACTTAACTATACTAAAAAAGCGCATGGAATTCAATCAACTTCATAGAAATTTCATATAAATTATATATGTGTTTTTGACTATCTTTTTATATCTTCTTAAATGTCCGCAAAGCCTTATTTTATCGGCTCTACGGGCATTTTGCTTTTGTG
>NZ_BEHC01000050.1:0-11938 GCF_003112495.1 Enterococcus sp. H57 | reverse complement strand
CGTGTTCTCTTAGACATAAAAATTCCTCCTGGTATGTTTTCTTCTAGTCTACACACCTTAATTTTTCTGTCTAGTTAATTGTAGCCTATCCATTCTCTTTTTTCAACGATCTTCAGCAATTTTTCTTTATCGTCAGGTAACTCAAGTTCATGAATTCTAGCATGACAATTGGGACATAACGCGATACAGTTTTCAATCACATCTTTTCCACCTTGCGACAAATATTCTATATGATGACAATGTAAATAAGGTACACCGTCTTTTATAAATGGCCCTTTTTCTTGGCAAAGTTGACAAATACCTTTTGCAAGTCGTTTAACATATTCAGATACGAAGGGATTACGTTTATATATTTTTGTTTTTGAGAAGCAAAACTCCTCTTCGTTAACATATTTTGCAGCCATTTTTTTATTATAATTACTAACTTTTCTTGCTTCTTCCTCTAATTTAGCATCAGATAAATTACGAATATGTCTAGTTTGATTTTCTTCCTGGTTATATATATCTTTATCTTCAATCAATTGCTCTTGATTTATTAAAGCTAATGGAAATTTATATACTTTTCTGCTGTTGCCCGAACTATCTTTTTCATTAACAGTATATATTTGTCCTGCTAAATATACTTCTCCCAGATATGTGTGTTCTTTTGGTTTAAATGTTTCAAATAAATGAATCTTTACAAAATTACTTTTTGAATTGGCTAAAACTTTATTTTGATTCTTATCCAATACTTGATCCCCTTTTAGCCCCATACCGGTATATTGTAAAATACCATTTAACCACTTATCTTTATAAACATTACTTCCTGTTTGATCACTAAACAGTACAAGAGTATTAGTTTGATGAGATCTTCTCATTCCACCCTGTTTGGAACATTTAAACTTCTCTGAAATTTCTTTGTTAGTATATACTCTACCAACTTCTAACTCACCTAATATGTTTTTAGACCAATTTTCTCGCCATGTAATAATCTTATCAAGATTAAACATTTCTCCCTCTTTTGGCATGCCATTTCTAATTAAATTAGCTAATACACCAGTAGAAATATCTAATTTTTTTAGTAATTCTTTCTTAGTAATCAATGTTGGATTCATAACAATGCAGCTCCTAATGATATCAATATAATTGCATTAGATAACTTGAAAAATCGAAAAAAACTCATTTTGTGTCAAGTTATCTGTAATATATAAAAATATCATTATTATACCTCATCTATGTGAATTTTTACTATTCTTACCTTAGCATATTCTTTATAGGTATATCAGAGCTAATCAAACTAAAAAATACCCGAAGTCTTCTTATGTAAAAACACCGGTTATTACTTAAATATGACTTAGGTAAAACAATGAGTGATCCAATTATAAAATTTTATGGCGAATAATTTAGTAAGCGCTACATATTGAATGATTTAGAAATTTTGAAAAAGTAGCTAGTTCCTTTTATACCAGAAAAGTAAACCTAATAAAAAACACAACTAATTTTTAGCTGTGTTTTTTAAGTTTCAATAATTATCTATTTAATAGTCTTAATTCATTAAAATAAAAAACTCAACTTTACAAGGATATGGTTTAAAAAATTTATTTATCCAACCCAACTAGTTTTCGCTGCTTACGATTTGCTTCATCTGCTACGTACTTCATTACTGTTTTAAATTCTTTCGCTGAGGCGTTTTCTGATAAATCAGCGATACTTTTATTATACTTCTTCACGATTTGTTGTACTTGTTCTTTCTCAGTCATGTAATTCCTCCTCCAACTCTTTTGAAGTATATTGTATTGGTAGTACTAATTGAATATTATCTGCTGCATAATGCACTTCAGAAATGTCGTTTTGATAATCCTTAATCATTATGTGAAGGACTACTTCAGGATGTCTATTTTTGACTTTTTCAATATTCTCTCTGGACTTAAAAAACGCATTGATAAACATTTCTTTTGGCACATGACGTCCTTCAGCTAGTTCACGTTTTCGAGTGAAATCCCAGGCAACTTTGGGATCTTGGTAAACATAGAAAATCGTAACGCGAAAGTTATTTTTAAGGGCTCGAATAATATTTTTCTCTGCACTAAGGATAGCAAAAGTATCCTCTAGTATGAAAGAATAGCCATGTTCCAGTACATATTTTAATGTTTGTTCAACTAACCAAGAAGAAGCTTTCTGAAAAACACTTGAGTTCTTTCCATTGTATTCTGGAAATTGTGCTCTAAAATAGTCCGCATCAATCACAACATGGTTGTCATAATTTTCAGCTAAACCTAGTGCAACCTCTGTTTTACCTGCTCCTGGGCTTCCAGCCATGAATACCGCATCTTTTTCATCATCAGGGATTTTTCCCTTGATGATTGTTTCAATAAATTTATCTTTATTGACCCTAGCGTAATCTAAATACTTGTCTTTAGGTTCCAAGATTGCACCTTCTTTCCTTCTTCTATATTCATACTAATTATACGATATTTATATAAAAAATATAACGGTCATTTTAACCATATTAACATTTAGTCACAGTAATAGCAGATATGCTCGCAAAATGAGATATGAATGTACGCAGAATCCTTGTTTTCTACGGCATTCGCTGTTTTTTCATTGGACTAGTTATATATTTCTAGGGTTGTTTTCATGTCTGAGTGCCCGATATGATTTATTTTTCGTTTCTATAATTACTTTTTGCCTTCCAGTTTCTTTTAAGATTGTACTCAAGCAAGTGGGAATTGGTTCTTTTGTCATCCATGTATGCAAAATGTTATAATGCTGGTAAACAAAAATGATTACCTGTCATTTTTATTTAGTTCGTATTTAATTAAGTTGACTGTCTGTATACTCTGTCTAAAACTTAAGAATTGTTGTTTTCGCTGTCGCTATCCAAATTTAATGAATGTCTGTATGTTAAAACTGTTGTCCTTGTCATAGATAGTAAAGGAGAGCTTGAAAATGAAAACTGCGATTACGTTTCTATTAGAGGAATATGCCGATTGGGAAGGTGCTTATATTACTAGCACACTAAACCAAAAAGAGGGATGGCAAAACAAAACTGCTTCTATCCAATCAGAGGTCACTTCCATTGGAGGATTAAAAACAAAAATCGATTACTTAATCGAACAAATACCTGAAAAAGTTGACCTTTTTATTATGATCGGTGGCAATTCATGGGACATAAAAAATCATCATTTATATCAAATAATCGATAAATTGTTAAAAACAGACGTACCAGTAGCTGCTATTTGTGGGGCAGTTGATTATTTAGCTCAGAGCGGAATATTGCAAGGTTACAAACACACCGGAAATGCGCAATTTCCTTGGTTAGAATCGGAAAATTATCAGAATAAAGAAGATTTTATAGAACAACAAGCTGTGAAAGATCGTAATTTGATTACTGCGAATGGAACAGCTCCTATAGAATTCACAGACTTGATTCTTCAAGCAGTCCATTTTGAAACAGAAGAAATAAGAGAAAAAACGATTCGTCTATACAAACTTGGATTCTATGATTACTATAAAAAGTACGGAGATCCTTTCTCCTAATCATTCTCTTCAATTAAATACTCCTTATCAATAGTATGACAAGTAATTTTACTGATGGTTATTTGTCACACTTTTTCTGACATTTATCAAAGAAGATACACTCTATTTATATTCATAGACAAGGTTTTACGGATTCAAAAATTCAGGATTATGCTATACTGGTATTAAAAAAATAATGAGGTATTTTATATGAAAAAGTTAGGTTTTATTTTATTGTTGGTCTCTTTATTCCTTGTAGGATGTACGTCTCCTAGTAAAGAAAATAGTGATCCATCTGCGACCACAGACAAAAGTTCAATCAGACAAACCAGTTCAGCTGAAAAATCAAGTACTCAGAAATCAGCTTCTACTGAAACGAATACATCTTCAACAAGCAGTAAAGTCTCAGAGCCCAATACTTCTTCTACATCTAGTAGTACAGTTGAGACAAATATTTCTTCTTCAACAATAGACACAACTTCCTCACAGTCTTCTCAGTCAATAGATCCGTTAGCAGGATATTCTGATCTACAAATTGAGTACGCACGTGTTTGGCTAGCTATTAGAGGTAATACTTTTAGAGATACATCGGGTGATTTCGAACTACATGTTATTCATTATCCTGCAGGAACACCTATCGCCCCTTATGATGCAGGGAGTGCAGTCTATCCGAAAGATGTGGTTATGCTCACTGGGAAATACAGTTACCAGGGAGTTTTAGTGTATTCAAGTAACCATGACGGGACAATCACTAGTTATCCAGTTCCTTCACATTGGCAAATGCCTGCAGATCAAACATCTTATCCAGCGTTCATTAGAGAAACAACTCAAGAAATTATTGATAATGCATTTGTAGTAGCTATTCCTACAGGTAATCCAAATGATGTGAAACAGCTGATCAATGTGATAGTTATGGATAATTAAAATTTCTAATAGATCATACAAAAAGAAGCTGGCAAAATACTGTCAGCTTCTTTCATTTTCTTTTCTATTTAGATTTGTTGGTCTTTGATAAACTCCAAGGCAGGAAAAAATTTTTTAAATAAACGTTTGCAAAACAGTCGCTTTTCTATCTTCTACCGCTACTTCTGCATAGGCACCATTGATCAATGTCAGTTGTGGCGGTACATGACCACAATCAATATCATACAAGATCGGTAGTTTTAATTCCTTTGACAGATCTTCGTATACATCCTTCATTTTATAATCTAACAAATCCTCTGCTGCACTTCTACCGAACATGATCCCCGAGCTGCCATCAAACCATCCTGCCAGTTTCATCTGAACAAGTGATCTTCTTAAATCAACTGACGATAGCTCACAATTTTCTAGAAACCACAAGATCGGCTTTCCATCATTATACTTTCTTTTAAAAGATTGGACATCTCCATAAGGGGTACCGATTAAATGACTGATCGTATCAATACAGCCACCTAATAATCGTCCCTTCATCCTTACTGCATCTCCGCTGACTGATTGCCAATTTGTTGGTTCAGTGAGATGGAAAACAGAAGATGATGAATGCTCATGGGGCCACTCTTTTTGATACTTTTCAGAAGGTTGCTGTAGAATCGATTCTCCTTCTCTTGTTTTCAGTACACTTTCCCACATTGCTGTCGTTTCATCCAAGTACTCTCCTCTTAAATCAATAAGGTTGGTTCCATGTGCAGTGGCTATCCCTGTTTTTAATGTGACAGCAAGTAGCAACGTACTAATATCTGAATAACCTACTATCCATTTTGGTTGTAGAGCATCAAAATCGACAAAATCGAGAATCTCAATCAATAATTCTCCTCCCCAAGGCGGAAAGATCATTTGGATATTTTCATCTTGCATCATTTGATTGAATTCATCTGCTCGTTTTCTTGCTGGACCTGATTTTTCCTTATCTTGCGTCCAAAGCGTCTTTCCAGTAACTACTTGGAAAGATTTTTCTTCCATTCTCTTTAAAGCTGATTCGAGTAACGAATGGTGTTCCTCTGATACGCCTGAGGATGGTGCAGTAACCCCAATCGTTGCATTTCTTTCTAATAATGGATAACTTATCATGTTGCTTCACCTCCAAGTATGCACTATTTTACTTGGTTAATTGTTTTTTTCGTTTGCCGGCATCAAAAATATCGGTATCTCAAGTAGCTGGATGATTTTGTTTAAGTCAACCGTTTGGATGACCATCGTTTGATCTGGTCTACCTGGTGCAAAAACAAGTTTTTCATTTGATAAGAGCTCTTCATCAATAATAATCGGAATCTGTTTTTCATAACCAAACGGAGAAACAGCGCCCTGCTTTTGTCCCGTTTGTTTTTCCATGCGTTCTGATGAAACAATAGAAAGCCTTTTACCGACGATCTTCCCTAATGCTTTGAAATCCGTTTGTTTCGTAGTAAAAGTCAGATATACGTAGTTATTATCTTTTTTATCTTTTAAGAATAAGCTTTTGGTCTCTGTACCTGTAAATCCTTGTTCTTTCTTTATTACCAAAGCATCTTCATTTGTATAAATGGCTCGATGATGATACAACTCAAAATATATATTTTCGTGTAAGAATTTCTTTGCCAAGTCAATCATTTTTATGTCTCTTTTCTATTTTATTATTTGAGACATCTTATCATATAAATATAGCGGTTACAACATTACTTGTGTTTTGTTCGTTTTTTATACATAACTATTGTTTTTCTGGTAAAATAAATCAAACCACTTAATGGAGGCGTTTTAGAATGGAAAAATTTCAGCCGATCATCAATCAGATCAAAGAAAAAGAACATCAACAAAAGATCAAAGACCTTTTTGCTAAGATAACAGAAACGTATCCCCAGCTAGACACAACTGTAAAATGGAACCAACCTATGTTTACTGACCATGGTACCTTTATTATTGCATTTAGTTTTGCTAAAAATCATTTTTCTATCGCACCGGAAAAAGCAGCGATTCGTGCCCTTGAAAAAAATATCCAAGAAGCAGGCTACGTATATACGGATAACGTCATCAAAGTTCCTTGGAAAAGTGTAATCAACTGGGAATTGATTGAACAATTGATTTCATTTAATATTGAAGATAAAAAAGGTCATGATAAATTTTGGCGATAAAGCTTTATACGAATAAACCTTTTACTGGCGAGGAAACTATTCATCAGCTTATACAGGTTTTGTTCAATCCTATCCTTTTTATCATCCCTGGTTAAACACTTAATTGACAAAGTATCTGCTATTTTTATAAGGAGTCTTTCTTGTGCTGAAAAAAATCACTGATTGAATGGCTTTGAATTTTCCACTTAGTAAAATTATTTTTTCAGCAATTTTCCTGCAAAACTTTTGAATAAGGAAAAAATACGAGAAAATATCAGTGATCTTTCATAATACTGCCCATTATTTTCAGGTATATTTAAATATAATATCACTTTAGGAGAGAACGAATTTCTTTAGAGAAAGAAAAGTTAGAATTTTCTGACTTGATTTTTACAATGACCTTAATTAAAATCGTTCTTTCTACATTTCGTGATTAAGCAAATATCAACTAAGTCAGTAGAACCATTCACATAGGAGGGTGAACATTGAAAGATTTTTACTCAGTAAATGAATTAGCCGAACAATTAGGCGTTACTACACGTTCTATCAGAAATTATCTTCATGAAGGAAAACTAAAAGGAACAAAGGTTGGCGGGCAATGGAAATTTTCTGAACGTAATCTTTTTGAGTTCCTATACGGAGATCAAGCAGAGGAAGCAGCAAAAGAAATGCAGCAATTCATGCTAAATGCACCAATCACGATGCGTTTCAACCTTCAGTATCGTGATTTTACAGCAATCAATCAATTCCGAGAACAATTAGTCCAGTACCATAACGATGTTTACGCAAATAAAAAAGACCGTCTTTTACAATACGATCTTTATAAAGACAATCATGCGGAGATACTAATCGGTGGTAACTTCAATTATGTCGTAAACTTTAGTCAATGGATCAATGAAAAATTATTGATGCAGACAGATATTTCACTTGTATCTTAAACAATTAAAAAGCGCTAGAAATTCCAGAGATGTTGGAAATTCTAGCGCTATTTTTTTATAAGTACTTACTGTATGGTTCAAACAAATATTTTTTTAATAAATGAGATTTTACCATCTTTATCCTCAAATAAAGACCGTGACCATGCTTCCTACTACGATCAGCAATAATCCGATAATCGTTAATTTTTTTTCTTTTGGTGTCTTATTTTCATGCAGGATGTACATACCGCCTAATGTAGAGATAACTACGTTTAGCTGTGTAATGATATATGCAGTAGCAACCCCATTTTCATTTGCTGAAAAAATATAAGCCAATGCTGACACACTGAAGATGGCTCCAACTATTGTTGCTTTCCAACTCTTGTCTTCAGAAAATGCGGTTGGTTTTCGGAAAATCACATAAATCACTGCCCCTAAAAAGACACCGATCATTTGCGGAAAGAAAATGGAAAGTCCGCTTGCATCAACTAGTTTGGGCAATGCACTGTAAACCCAATAACCAATACTTGTTGATGCTAATAGACTGATTCCTTTTGTGATACCGCCTTTTTTTCCAGGATCATCACTGATTGCCGTTAAAGCAGAACCAAATACAAGAAGAATGATTGCTGCTGCACCAATGATTTTTCCCATACTTCCAGACCATTCTCCAAAAGCGAAGACACCAATCAATGAGGTTCCGACTAACTGTAATGCAGTCGAAATTGGCATCGTTTTAGAAACACCAATCAAGTTGAAAGATGTATACTGTCCTGTTTGTCCGATGACCCAGAATGCACCAGAAAGTAAACTAATCAAAAATGTAGTCACTGAAATACCAGCTGGAGAAGCGAATAATTGAACAAGTAAGCCAACGAGCACGGCTCCAATACCAGTTCCTAATATCTCATTTGTTGGTCTGCCACCAATCTTTTTCAAAATCAGTGGCTGGATCCCCCACCCAACTGCCGGGATCAATGCAATCAATAAACCCATTTTTATTCACCCTTATCCTTTTCCACCTTGGAAAGAAGGATATAAAGTCATCCCACCATCTGCAAATAGTGTAATACCTGTAACATAACTGGATTCGTCTGAAGCCAACCATGCAGCTGTCGCCGCTATTTCTTTTGGTTCACCTACGCGTCCTAGTGGGATCATACTTTCCAAGAGTTCTTTTTGTTCAGGATCATCAAATTTTGCCGCATTAATAGGTGTACGGATAGCACCAGGTCCTATACTATTGATTCTGATTCCCTTTGGTGCGTACTCCATTGCTACCGTTTCGGTGAATAGTTTTACTCCGCCTTTTGAAGCAGCGTAATGAGCAAACGTTGGCCATGGGATTTGTTCATGAACAGAAGACATATTGATGATATTTCCTTTTTTATCATTCTCTGTAAAGTAATTTAAAGCCGCTTTCGTTCCGATAAAAACGCCAGTCAAATTGACTTTTAATACTCTTTCCCAATCTTCAAGGCTAAGTTCATGGGTTGGATGCTGATTTTCCATCCCAGCATTATTAATCCAAACGTCCAGTGTCCCAAAATTTTCTAAAGCCGTATCAAGTAAACGCTGTATTCCTTCTTCAGAACTGACATCTGCTTGTACAGAGACTGCTTTTCCGCCTGCCTCTTCGATTGCTTTGACTGCTTTTTCTGCTCCTTCTTTATCCGAGTTATAGTTGACAACTACATTCATTTTTTCTTTCCCGAATCGTTGAGCAATCGCTGTTCCAATCCCCTTTGAGCCACCAGTTACTACTGCGACTTTGTTTTCTAATTCCTTATACATAGTACCCACTCCTTTTTCATACCTAAACCTGTTATTACGGATAACTTTTATTTCCGTCTTAAAGTGAGTGTACACCAAGATATATAGTCTAAAGCAAATGATACGCACTAGCAATCGTTTTCATGAATTGCTAGTGTCCTTTTATTTCTATAAAGAAAGAGGTTGTGACAGAAGTGGCCAGCTTCAAGAAATAAGAAGTAATTTACAAAAATTACTTCTCAAATTTTTGTGAAATTTCGGCTTATTTCCGAAGAAGCTACTTCTGAAAAACCATTTATTTGGAAAAAAAGGCTGTGACAAGACTTTTGTCACAGCCCCTTTCCTGGGCTTATTTATCACCCATTTTATTGAAATTGCTAGTTATACATAAACAAGAGATTTTATGCATAATGTTTTATTGCTGAGAAAAATATTCAGCTGTTGCTTGTTCATCCTCTTTGAGTTGTTCAATCAATTCCTCTACACTAGAAAATTTCACTTGATCTCTTAAAAATTGATTCCAGCGTACTGCGACATGTTCACCATAGATATCTTGATTAAAGTCCAAAATATACAATTCTACAGTCAGCTCCCGTCCTTCACCGAATGTATCATTATGTCCAATTGAACCCATGGCTGGATACCAAGTTTCCCCAATTTTTATTTCCGATACATAAACACCTTCTTTAGGCAAATGAACTGTGCTCTTTACTTTGACATTTGCTGTAGGGAATCCTAGTAGTCTGCCTCGTGCATCGCCATGGACAACTACCCCTTCTACCTCATATGTGCAACCTAATAGTTTTGCTGCTTCTTTTACTTGTCCGCTGTCTAGTAATCCTCGAATACGGGTAGAGCTGATTTTTTCACCTTGTTCTTCTTCTTTAGAAACTGTGACGATTTTGAATCTTCCTTTGGCATATTCAGGAAAATGAGCGACATCTGCAATGTCTTTTGGTCCATACGTATAATCAAAACCGGAAACAGCATATTTTGCATGTAACCCTACGATGTATTGATCAACAAATTCCTGCGGTGCTAAATGAGCAAAAGAAGAAGTAAAATCAACTTCATATAAATAATCTATACCCAAAGCGGCCATTTTTTCTTCTTTTTGCTTAAGGCTAGTCAAATATTTCACGCTGCTAGGATCGATCTTTTTAAAGACAATCGATGGATGCTGATTGAAAGTCATCAATGCTAATTTCAATCCTTCTTTTTGTGCAATTTCCATACCTGTCTTTATGACTTTCTGGTGTCCAATATGCACGCCGTCAAAAAATCCCAGTACTAAAACGACATCGTCTTCTGGAATTTGTTCTGATTGGTAAGGATGTCTGATCTTGATGATATTCATTCGTTATTCCTCATTTCTCAATACTTTACTAGGTTTTAATTTGTTTTTTTCTTTCGGGTTTGGCTGATAGATACTGACAACTTTGCCTTTATAAAACAAAGCAATTTCTTCTGACGGCATTTCTGGGAGCGCAAATACAGTATAATCAAGTCTCATACCGTTTTTTACTTTCTGCCATACTTCATCAGTAATATCTACTCGTTTGAATCGTTTCACTCCTTTTTCTATTGGCAGCAAACAATCATCGATTGTCCCATTTTTCACAGCTTGAGCTACTTCTTCTAATGTCAGAGCATCTTTCTGGGACATACCGGCACTTGCTGTTCGGGTCAGATCAGACATGTGCGCAGGGTAACCAAGTTTCTTGCCTGTATCTACAGCTAATGTGCGGACATAGGTTCCTTTCCCGCATTCTACTTCGAAGCGCCAAGAAATGGTTCCTGTCACTTCGTCTCTTGTCAATTCACTTGTCCGGATAAAACGGTAAATCTGAGCCTTTCTAACAGGACGCTCCACTGTTTCATTATTGCGGGCATATTCATATAACCGCTTACCGTTGACTTTTACCGCTGAGTACATTGGTGGTATCTGGGTGATCTCACCAATAAATGAAGCCATCACTTCATCTATTTTTTCTTCAGATAAAGACATATCTACTGGTTTTGTTTCTACCCGTTCTCCGGATCGATCTTCCGTCGTTGTACTGAAACCTAGAGTTATCTCGCCTACATAGATTTTCCCAGAATCTGTCAAATATTCGATAACTTTTGTGGCTTTTCCAATACAAATAGGCAACACACCGTCTACGTCTGGGTCAAGCGTACCCCCATGTCCGATTTTTTTCGTATGTAAGATTTTTCTTAATTTGAATACGCAATCATGACTTGTCATTCCGCGTTCTTTCCATAAAGGTAATAACCCGTCCATGTCTTTTCTCCATTTCATTTTTGATTTAACTGAATTATTATAACACATTGCATCAATTACTGACGAATTTGACATCATAATGAACGGTTTTTATTTTTCGGCAATAAAAACGTAACAAAATTCATGCTCACGTAAATAGAAATCATGTTATGTTTTTTTAAAGGAGGGAATAGAATGGAAGATTTTTTCTTTGCACCATTTGATTGGATTTATGGGTGGCTTACAGGTAAATAGTTTGGTTTTCACTTCCCAAAAACGAAAAAAAAGACTGTCCATTCTTCCAGTCTTTTTTCCGTTTTTTTTATTTACGCGAATTGTAAAATTAAGTTAGAAAAATAAAAAGGCATTTATGGTACACTCAAATTGTATTTCCGACGAAAGAAAACAAAGGAGTGTAACCA
>NZ_BEHC01000049.1:2025-8750 GCF_003112495.1 Enterococcus sp. H57 | reverse complement strand
AGGGAAGTCCTCTCTTCTGTGAATGTGTTGTGGTAACTCTATTCTACAGAAGGGACTTCCTTTTTTCTATTTACACAAAATATTTTACACTCTCCATTATAACAATTGGGTTAAAAAGAAAATAGATAGTATTCTACCTCATATTTATTTGAAAGTAATATATAAAAGACGTTCAAATTCGAACGCCTCTCGTTAACCAAATATTGGATTCAGAATCTAGTTTTCATATATAAACAGAGTATGATTAGGTGCAAAAATTGCACTTTTATTGCACTTTTATTTTTATTTATAGTGTTTTACTGTTCTGTATATTGTTTTAACTCCCTTGATAGTATCGCATTCTGTTTTATACACTTTACGTTGAAAACAGAGTGGGAATAAAGAGCCAACATAATATGGAGGGGGAATCCCTATAAATCAACATTCTTCAATAGCTAAAATGCTTGATTTTCATTAAAAATAAGATGGTTCCCTACCAAAAGAGACTATAATATAAGTTAATTTGTTTCATTCTTATCATAAAAAGAAGTTCTCGAAAAACGAACTGTTTTCCGAGAACTTTTTTCTATCCATCTAAGTGCTCAAATCATATTCACGACGGAATTCTAAGGTTACCCTTTCTTAAACAAACTTTATGTTATCTGCACAACTTTTTGCAATTTTTTCATTGCTTCTTACGAAATCGTTGAACTCTCTTTAGCATAATACAAAGTGTAGATGAAGTCTGGTGCTTTACTCGTTTTGGTAAAAATGACTGGAAATCGTTTCTGGTTATTTTTGGCAAAGGCGAGGTGCAGGTTCGATTCCTGCCTTCTACGCTAACGATGTGGCTGAAGGGAACCTCCGATCTTGAATCGAAACGATCCGCAGTCTATTGTTTCACCAATGAAACAAAATCAACGTTCGTCCAAGCATTTCCTGAAGCCTTGCTATAAACCCCAATTTCACAAACACCTGTTGTAATTGGAATGTCTTTGATTGTAATTTTTGTCCATTCACTTGTTTTAACAACCGCAGTATTTAGTTCCGCTCCACCATAATTTTTGATATATAACTGATTAGTATCAAACTCTCCCCCAGACATTACATAGGCACTCAATGTGTAAGTTCCTTTGCTTATGCCACTAACATTTTGATAAGCTGATGCCTCGTATGCTTGATCCTGCCAAAAAGTTAGTTTGTAGTCCCCAAAAAAAGTGCCCGCTTCCGTTTTGATCGTACCCTTAGCGGTTCCTTGTTGAAACCAGGTTTGCCAATTGGAAGGACTGGTCGTTGGTCCATCGCTTTCGAAACTTGCATTTTTAACTAGATTTATTTGCGCCCCTGCTTGTTTAAACGCACGCAAGCTTGGCAAGGCGTTTCCAGCAAAATCAAACATCGCTTGATTGTCCCATTCGTTTCCCATAGTGGATTGAACACTGAGATAATTCATACCTGCTTGTGTTGCCCAACTCACATTTCCGTTGTACCAAAGAGGTTCCCAATAGAAGAAGCCCGCCCCGCGATTATTCGGTACTGCCTGAATCCGATCGGCAAGATCCAGCAAATACTCTGCTTGTCCTGTCGGTGTTGGTTCATATCCCCCCGCAGCTGCTTCGGCTTCGCCAAAAGCATTTGGCATAGTATCGGCATTCGCTGTTGTATGCCCATAAGCTGTTTCAACTACGATCACTTCTTTACCATACCGTTGGCTGATCGCATTCATATTGGTTTGAAGTTCATTCATTGAACCGTGCCAATACGGATAATACGACACTCCAATTAAATCAAATGACACACCTCGACTCGTGATTTCATCAAACCACCAAGTAAATGCTCCTGTATCGCCACCATCAGCTAAGTGGAGCATTACTGGAGTTGTTTTAGGTTGAGTGTCTCGAACAGCTTGGATACCAGACTTCAAAAAAGCAGCCAATCGATCAAATTCTCCCCCGCCTTCTCCCCAAGACTTGCCATAAGGCCAGAGCATTCCGCTATTCAGTTCATTGCCGATCTGAACCATATCAGGATAAACGTCCAGCTGCTTCATTTCCGACAGAACGTTCTTTGTATAGTCGTACAATGCCGTATTCATTTCTTCAAAGGTCAGACCTTGCCATGCTTTAGGAAGATTCTGTTTCCCAGGATCAACCCAAAAATCACTGTAGTGAAAATCCAGCAGCACCTTAAGTCCCAGATTTTTTGCTCGTTTTGCAAGGTCAATCGTCGTTTCCAGATCATTTGTCCCTGCTCCATAACTTTCTCCATTACTATTATAAGGATCCTGCCACAAACGCAGTCGAACATAGTTGACACCATTATTTTTTAAAATCTCTAAGGCATCTTTTGAAATATCGTCTTCATAATATTTTGCACCAGATTTTTCCATATCTGACAGGATCGAAATATCTGCTCCGCGAATAAATTCGCTGGCAGATGCTTCAACAGTTTTTGAAACAGCCCCCAAAGCCCCTAACACAGCTGCAAATAAAACAGCTTTACGCAACCAAATTCCCATTTTCATTATGGCTCCTCCTTTATTGAAATTGGTTCAGAATAAACTGAACAGCTTTTTCAGGATCTCTCGTTAATCCGATATATTCTGCTCCTTTTGTCGCAACCAGCTTGATTCCTAAGCGATCGGTGTCTTCTTTGATATCATCATAGTAAGAATTGACTTGCGGTGCTAAGACCACCATATCAAAATCCTGCAGCATTTCGTAATGAGAACCATAAGCACCCGCCATTGCACTGATCGGTGCTTTCGATTCAGATGCACCTTTTTTTAAAGCATTAGCTAACATCGCACTTGTCCCTGCGCCAGCACAAAGTACCAACACATTGATTTCTTTATTTGCATCGCTGATAACTTGACTCGCTGCCACAGGTACTTCCTCACGTACATCGGCAGAAGCACCTTCCTCGGTTGCGATCACCTCTGCTTTTTGTGCTTCTTTCTCTACTAAGACAGCATCGTATGCTTTGCAAAATGGTAGATAGATCAGGAAGTCAACGACGATTAGAACCGCTGCTAGAACAAAAGCTAAGATACCCATGCCCGTTCCTAGAACCAAACCGATCGGTGCTGGAGTTGCCCAAGGCAAAACGTACATAAAGCTGTTCATGCCCAATACATCGACAAAAAACTTGAACAGGCAAACGTTTACAACAGGTGTTAACAAAAATGGAATAAAAAAATAAGGGTTCAAAATCATGGGTGCCGCAAATAGCAATGGTTCGTTGACAGCGAAACTTACTGGAATAAAGGAAGCTTTCCCAACTGCCTTCAACTGCTTAGACTTAGCAAAGAGTAGGAAGATAAAAGGAACAACCAATGTTGCCCCAGTTCCTCCCATAGTTCCTACAAAATTCCCTAAACCCACCGTCAGTACTTTAGAAGCTTGTTCACCGGAATTGAACAATTGCAGATTGGTTTCCACATTGGCATAGATAATTGCCGCAATTGCCGGCTCCACGATCGACGGTCCATGAACACCGACAAACCAAAACAGCGCCATCGCTCCCCAGATAATAGCGATTCCTAAGTACCCGTCAGCTGCTGTAAATAGCGGCTGCAGCACCGTAATGATTGCTTCTGCAAATGAGATTTGGAAGATTTGTCGAATGCCTAAATCAATTAAAACGGCCGCAAATACTGAAAAAGAGAAAGGAAAAATATCTCGGAAGGTTTGCGAAATCGTTCCAGGAACTTCTTTAGGCATTTTAATGGTAATATCTTTCAGCACACAAAACTTATATAAATTAACTGTTAAAAATGCAGCGACAAAGGAAGCCAGTAGTCCCTTTGTCCCCATATATTCCGTTGAAAATCCACCTTCAATCGGAGAGACGCTTAACAACAGGAAACTTACCACAGAGGCCAGCATCACAGAGGTGGTGTTGATTACTTTGTTTTTCGGTAAGCGACGATTCATCGAATCAGCCAAGCAGCGAGCAGTGGTTGCTGAAACGAGTAACCCTACAACACCCATCGAATAATTATAGACTTTCCATAGCCATATGGAGACAGATTCAGGCCATTGGTAACCAAAAATCTCAGGAACCGCAGCAATCAAAATGAAAATGCTTGAAAATAAAATAGCTGGCATCGCTGTTAAAAATCCGTCACGAACGGCTCCTAAATAACTATTACGTGAGATTTTTTCAAAAAATGGTTTCCCTTTTTCGATTTGTTTAATGATTCCATCCATAGCGTTCTTCTCCTATCCTTGATTCTGTCTGTACAGTACAATAAAGTCTTGAATCAGATCTCTCAGCAATAAAGTGGTCATTAAATGATCCTGCCCATGGATAAAAATGAATCCCATCTCCATCTCTTTCCCAGATGCTTCTTCCGCTAAAATTTTTGTTTGCGAATTATGTGCAAGGGTTAAATTTTCGTCGGCTTCTTTCAACGCCGAATCAACATGTTCAAAGTTTCCTTGTCTTACTTCTTTCAATAATTTCAATAATGTACTGCGAGCGTCGCCTGAATATGCAACGATCTCAAAACCAAGCATTTGTAATTCCTCTTTATTCATCTTTTCTTCCTCCATTATCACTTATTAAATAATCGTTTTGGTTTCACTGACCAACTTGTACCAGTAAGCTGATTCTTTTGGGTAACGCTTCTGGGTTTCAAAATCAACATAAAACAAGCCATACCTTTTGTTATACCCATTTGTCCATGAGAAAAGATCCATAAGCGACCACAAAAAATACCCCTTCACATTTACCCCGGCTGTTATCACCTTGCTTAAGGATTCCAAATAGACTCTCAAATAGTCGATTCTCGGCTGATCCATAATAATGCCATCTTCAAACTGATCTTTATACCCCATCCCGTTCTCAGTGATATAGATTTTGTTGTAATGTGGGTAATCGCTTTTAATTCGCAGCAACAAGTCATATAGACCTTCTGGATAAATCAGCCAGTCCCAATCAGTTCGAGGAATTCCTTCTTTATAAATACGTTCTCCGATTCCCTTCACTTTATAAACAGAGGTCCCTTTTTCACCCGTACCGTTATGATGGATTGCATTTTCTCCATCGTAAGCTTTGACAAAATGGCATTGGTAGTGATTGATCCCTAAGTAGTCATTACGCGTGGATGCTTTTTTCAATTCAACGAAATCTTCTTCAGGAAAATGATAGCTGGCCTGATTTGCTTCACATATCTCATCAAGAGCAGTCAAGGTTTCAGTTGAATAATAGCCTAAATAGGTAGCATCTAATAAGAAACGGATCGACAATGCATCGTCTAAAAAGGCAGCATGCTTATCTTCCGGCGCGTCTGTTGCCGCATATTTCGTCTCTAATGAGTGAACTACACCAATTTCACCCGGAAGTTCGTTTTCTTTGAAATAGTTCACTACACGGGCATGAGCAACCATCATATTATGAAGACAGGCGACGATCTTTGTAAAATCATATTTGATTCCTGGTGGGAAAACACCTAACAAATATTGATTGGTTGCAACTGGATAGATTTCATTAAAGGTACTCCACACCTTGACTTCTTTGAATTCATGAAAACAAAAAATGGCATAGGAAACAAATGCTTCTATTGTTTCTCGATTCAAAAAATCTCCATGGTCAAACAAACGTTTAGGGGTATCAAAATGATGCAACGTCACAAACGGCGTTACGTTTCTTTTCTTACATTCTTCGAACACACGATGATAAAAAGCGATTCCTTCTGGATTTGGTTTCCCAGCTCCATCAGGAAAAATGCGGCTCCAAGCAATGGATAATCTTAGACCATTTACACCAAAACGTTCACACAATTCAATGTCCTTTGCATATTGATGATAAAAATCACTTGCCGGATCGGGACTGAATCGCCCTTGTTCCTCTAAAAAGTCATCCCAAGCAACAGCGCCTTTGCCACCTTCCTTAGTGGCTCCTTCAACCTGATAGGCTGCTGTGGCTCCGCCAAAAATAAAATCTTCTGGTAATTTAAGCATGTACATCTCTCCTCAAATCTATAATCAGTTTTCGCTCTTTCTAACTGATTGCATTGTAAACGCATCCAAAACATTTGTCAACAAAAACAAACACAAATAATCATAAAAACCAGAAAACAGCAATAAAATCTATTGTAACAAACATAAAAACCACCCTAAATGTTTACTTTTGTTCGAATTAGATTGACTGTTGTCCGTTTATATGATAGATTATCCTTAAATTAGAGGTGAAGACGATGTTGAAAAAAGAAAGATTGCTTACTATCGTAGAAATGGTCAATAAAAAAGGAATCCTTACCGTTAATGAAATCATCAATCAATTAGATGTTTCTGATATGACCGTTCGCAGAGATTTAGATGAATTAGAAAAATCGGGCAAGCTGCTGCGTGTCCATGGAGGGGCTCAAAGTCTTTCCTACACTTTAGATCAAGAACTTTCTCACACTGAAAAAGCCACTCTGCAGATTCAAGAAAAAAAAGAAATTGCTGCCACAGCAGCCTCCTTGATTCACGAGGGAGAAACGATTTTCTTAGGACCAGGTACAACAATCGAACTATTGGCGACGCATTTACTGAACAAGAAAATTCGGATCATTACAAATAATTATCCAGTTTTTGATATTCTTGCTCAAGCAGATGGACCAGAAATTCTACTGATTGGCGGTGATTTCCGGAAAAATACCGGCGCATTTGTCGGACCGATCACCAACGACAATTTAAGAAGACTAAAGTTTACAAAAGCATTTATCAGTTCAAATGGCGTTCACAACGAAGCGATCT
>NZ_BEHC01000049.1:0-1947 GCF_003112495.1 Enterococcus sp. H57 | reverse complement strand
CTACTTACAGTACCGAAGAAGGAGAAGCACAGCAGATCGCTCTAAATAATTCCCGTAAGAAATATCTACTCGTTGATAATAAAAAATTCAATCGAGATGATTTTTATGTGTTTTATAATTTGCATGATTTCGATCTGCTCATTACGGATCGCCAGATCTCGCGGGAGGTTCAAGAGCACTATGCACAATATGTCGATCTGCAAATTGCTGATTCAACCGAAAATACCACTATAGGAGCGTAACTATGAAAGGGATTATATTTGATTTCAACGGAACAATGTTTTTGGACTCTCATCTGCATGAAGCTGCTTGGCTGCATATGATACATGATCATACAAAAGATGGTTTATCAGACGAGGATATTTTAAAAAATATTCATGGTCGGACGAATACGGAGATTTTGAAACATTTCATTTCAGAGCATTTGACCGCCTCTGAGATCGCCGTATTGTCAGAAGAAAAAGAAAGCTATTATCGTATGCTTTGCTTGCAAAATGAAAACGAGCTTCAGTTGACAAAAGGGCTTGAAGCGACTCTTGACCAGCTGACTGACCAACAGATTCCATTAACGATTGCCACGGCTACTGTCAAAGAGAATGTTGCTTTTTATTTTGATATTTTCGATTTAGCCCGCTGGTTTGACTGGGACAAGATTGTCTATGACGACGGCTCTTTCCCTGGGAAACCGCAACCGGATATTTTTCTTAAAGCGGCAGACAAACTGAGCTTAGCTCCGGCTGATTGTCTTGTTATCGAAGATGCTTACTCAGGATTACTTGCTGCCAAACGTGCGGGGATCGGAACAATTATTGCAATTGATCCATTCGGTAAAAACAAAACAGTATTTGAACAGGCACAGCTAAATAAAGATGGAACCATCAAAGATTTTACTGGTTTTTGGACAGAGCACCTGTCTGCCACATCCGTTAATTCTTAAACGATTCAACTAACTACCAAAGAAAAGCAACTGAAATGCACACCTCCTTTTATAAAAAACTGCCAGTGAAACGACATGAAAGATACACTGCTATATCCTTAGTGAAATATAGCAGTGTATCTTTGACTTTTTCATTCTTTTAACCATATGACGCGTTCATCTCTATCTATAATTAACATTAAAAATAGTGTTTTCACATTATTTCTCAAACCAATCTTAAAAATCATCAGGAGTACTTTTTTGATATACTTTTATTAATGCTGGGCGTAATGGTTAAAAGATTTCCACTAGTTCCTCTCCACCAAGCTGAGTTGAAAAATGCTTATCTGTAAACAACATAGACAAAGAGGAAATAAACGTTTCCGTATCTTTCTCTGTCCCAAGGATATTAATTAATTTTCCTACTAGGTAAGTATCATTAAACTTAAGATCTGCCTTCACATCAAAAGTTTTGATAAAAGCTTTTATCATGCGTACAATTTTGTCTTTATCGCCATAATTGATTTCACCACTCATATCAATATAGTCACTAATCCCTGAAGAAATAATGGCAACTGCTTCTTCTTTCGCCTTATCAGATAATTCATTTAATGACTGGGATTGATTGATGACTTCTTGAGTTTTATCTGTTACGTAATCTCTCATTATCCTATCGGCATACTCCGCAAAGTAATCTTGAAAAAATTCTTCTACAGGGTAACCAACTTCGTTTTCCCAACCAGGAGAAATTTCATTATCAGTACTTATTAAATCTATTAAAAACCAACCCGTTCTCTGAGTGTTGATTCTATAATATTTTTAATTTCCTATATAAATCAAAAATATTATAGAATCAATAAGCTAATTAAGAAACAAACTTTAGAAACTCTAGAAGAACTTCTGAATTTATATAGAAGTGTGTAGCTACTTACTAAATCCTGAATAATTCATACTTTTAATTAAAACCATGTGAAACTGCCTCACGGCAGCTTACAATTACTTTTTCATCTTCACCCGTTAAGTGATGAAAA
>NZ_BEHC01000048.1:0-204 GCF_003112495.1 Enterococcus sp. H57 | reverse complement strand
GTTCTTTCTTCACTTAACACGTAATCGCGTTGTATTGCCTTTAAACACGATGAGACAGTTTGAAAGTATCCGATATCTGCTCGTGATTCTTCTTTTGTTTCTGTGTAGCGGATGTTTCCTTCTTCGTCTCGTCTTACCTTCGATAAGACAATGTTTCTAGAATCACTGGTAATTCGATAATCTTCGATTCTCATGTCTAGCATT
>NZ_BEHC01000047.1:0-18565 GCF_003112495.1 Enterococcus sp. H57 | reverse complement strand
TTTTGATGAACGCATATGTAGTCCTCATTTCTTGGGAGTTTTGAGACTACTATATGCGTTTTTTTGTTGATTTACCAACATGTTTAGACATTTTTCTCTAGGAAAAAATTAACTAGCACCACGGGTATCTAGTTATATCTAGTTACCTTTTCTTTGAAAAAAACATAAATCAGCTAATAAATATGTGAGACAAAGCTGCCATCCATAAATACTAGCTGATTTTTTCAGTTAAATGTCTATTTTTTTCTCTGATGATGATATTTCCAAAATATTCCCAGTCATCTGGAGTCGGTGGATTTTTCCAAATTATCTGTTCTTTATTAAATTTTTCAAGTAAACAATCAGATAAATAAATATTCGTACGAGAAGTGATTCGACTCTCAATCACAATATTGTAATTTTTAAATCCTTTCACTTGAGAAATAATGTAATCGGTATAAGCAGATCCTTGCGAAAAATCAATACAGACATGAATCGGTGCTTCAAAATATGATACCGGACAAATACCGACCAATAAAAAGAGATAATCATAAAATAAGCGAATCATGAAACGTTCATCTTTTCCCAAGAAATAGCGTTTATTCTCTTGTATGACCTTTTGGATTGCTGTACTGAATATTGGATACGTCTCGAAGAAAAACTGTAGCTGCTTTTTAGACGTAAAGCTAGTCATCTCAAAGTCGAATATCCAATTTTTTCGATTGACATGCATCATACCCATACGAAGTTCTTTTCGTATATATAGTCTTTCTTCTTCAGAGATTTCAATCGAAAATGGTAATTGATCAATCAATTCCACTGACATTTTTTGACTAATCATGTGGATATCATGAAAATGAGCTTCCGCAAGTCCAAATGCGCCATCTAATTCAAATTCTTCTTCCGTGATCAAAAACAACATGATATAAGAAATCTCATCAATGATCTGCTCTTTAGGGATATGAAAAAAAGAAATATGTGATAAATCCTTGATGATCTTCATTCCTTCTGAGCTCTTAAAGTATTCATCTGAAAAGAAACGTTTTCCGATTGGTTGATTCCCATAGGCCCTCAACAAACTAATAGTGGTTAGCAAATTGAATTTGATTCGTTTTGTTGCAGACAGTTTTAAATTGAACAGATATTCAAAATATTGCACGATACTCTTTGCTTCATTCATGACGCTTTCTCTAAATGGCATAGAAAAACCATTAAAGACCCCGAAATATACCCCAAATAATACGTTCCGTATGTTTATTTCTTCCCCAACTAATATGTTTTTCTTTAACTTTATTTGATGCTGTTCAAGAAAAGAGACTAATTCTCTTCTTTTTACATAGGCTCTTGATATGCTTAAAAAATGATTCTCTGCAAATTTTTCGATCGTTACTTTTGAATCCACGATCTCCGTTAACAGTCGAGCAATTTTTGATCGTTGAAAGTAGATTCTTCTTAAATTTTTGATATCCGTCAAATTCAGACGTTCGACATGGATCTCTGCTTCTTCTGAAATTTGGATCTCTGGCTTTGTTTTGAATTCAGTAAATTCTTTATTTAATTCTATGATATAATTTCTTGTTTTAAATTTAGACAAACCTAATGTTTCATATAACTTAGGTAGCACTACATAATTCTTTTTCTCAAATTCTAAATATCTAGCTAGCAGCAGTTTTTCTCTATCTTCCTCTTCTATAAGGTAATCCAACTTCATATCCTACACCTCAAAAAATGCCTCATACCAATTACTTGATATGCAGATGAAAGTTCATCTTTTCACCTATACTGATTTTATGATGGATTATGCTTGTTTTTTCATCAGTTATTCTCATTTTTTATCTTTTTTTTGAGAATATTGCAAAAAATGGAAAAATTTATGAGGAAATATTCTATATTTTTTGTTTTATTGTGTTAAAATGTACAAGATTTGCGCCATTTGCGTAAACAACCACAAAAAAGAGCAGGGCGGCCACCGTCCTGCTCTTTTACTTATTTTAAGTTCCATTACTTATTAATTGGCTAAACTTCTGCTTGTTTCTGATATTGCTTGTTTTTCTCCAATGATCCGCACTTCTGTTTCTAAAGACACATCAAATTTTTCTTTGATTACTTCTTGGATGTGCGCAATCAATTCAATATAATCTGTCGCTGTCGCATGATCAATATTGACGATGAATCCAGCATGTTTTTCAGAGACTTGTGCACCGCCCCATTTCAGGCCTTGCAATCCTGCTTGTTGGATCAGCTGACCTGTATAGTGTCCTACTGGGCGCTTAAAGACACTTCCGCATGAAGGGTATTCTAATGGCTGTTTTGATTGACGCAATTCGGTCAACTCATCCATTCTTGCTTTGATTGCTTCATAATCCCCTGTTTGCAAACTGAATCGAGCTTCCAATACGATAGCACGTAATTCTTGGACTTTACTGTGACGATAAGAAAATACCATTTCGTCTTTTGTCAAAGTTTTCAATGTTCCATCTTCAAGCAAAAGATCCACTTCAGCAAAAACATCTTTGATCTCTCCGCCATACGCACCTGCATTCATATAAACCGCTCCACCGACACTTCCCGGGATGCCGCAAGCAAATTCAAATCCAGTCAATGATTCTGCCAAAGCTGCATAAGTCGTATCAATCAGTGAGGCACCTGCTTCCGCAATGACCATCGTTCCTTTGACATGAATCTGTTTCATTTCAGTCAGCATGATGACTACACCGCGAATCCCGCCATCTTGAACGATCAGATTGCTTGCATTTCCTAATACCATCCAAGGTATATCATGGATTCGGCAATAATCGATGATTTGCTTTACTTCGTCTTGCTTTTTCGGGAATGCAAGGACATCAGCTGGTCCGCCTGTTTTCGTAAACGTATAGTTCATCAATGGTTCATCAAACAATAAAGTAATCGTGGCTAAGCTTTCAACTATTTCTTCTTTATTCACTGAGGATTTTCCTTTCTTTTCTCAAACGTCCTCATTATTCTATCACGCTTAATACAATCTTGCCAGTCTTGTTCAAAGTTGATGACGGTAGTGATCTTTAAGCACTTCCTCACATAATTCATGACTTCTTACAACTTCTTTTTGTTTAAGCATTTCTGTTTCCGATTTACCTAAACGGATCTGAGAAAAGAAGGCCTCTACCATTGGCTCAAACCCGCGTTTGACTAGCGTGTTTGTCCAGTCGCCAAATTCTTTCACTTTTTTTCCATCAGCATCTTGAATGACAAGCTGGGTCAGATCGTTTACTTCATAAGTACCATTTTTACTTGTTACTTGATATTTTTCTATATTAGCGCCACTTGCTAAATCCATCGTTAAAATAGCCGTTTGATTTTGTGTTTCTAATTGTAAAATGGCATATTCCAAAAATTCTTTTGTTTCTCTTATCTGGTATTTTGTTCTCAAAATGGGTTCATCCAATAAATACACCGCTGTATCAATAAGATGTAAAAACAAATCATAAAGGACGAATTCTGTCGTTTCTTTTGCCGCTATTCGATTTTTTTGCAGGTGGATCAACCGCTTATCTGGGATACATTTCAATTCTTCTACCATAGGAGCAAAGCGCCGGTTGAAACCGATCATCAAAATTTTTTGGTTCTTATCAGCTAATTCTTGCAATTCACGAACTTCATTTAGATGGACACTCAGTGGTTTGTCAATATAAACATGGATACCATTTTCTAGACATTTTTTGGCTAATTCATAATGTACTTTTGTTGCTGCGTGGATCATACATGCTTCGATTTTTTCTTCTAAAAGCTCATCGATCGTTTCATATAGATGTTGGAACCCGTACTCTTTTTGAATTCTTTCTTTTGTTTCTTTATTTCTTGTTGCAAAATAAAAATCAAGTGTTCCTTGTTTTTTCGCATAAGTTGGTAAATATGCTTTTTCTGCGATATTCCCTACACCGATTACACCAATCTTCATCGACTTTCCTCCTGGATCATTTAGTTACTTTCATCTTACACCATTTTTTACTAAAATGAGGTACAATAGTATCGCAAAGGTAAGGAAATTAATTCGAAGGAGTGTGCTTTTATTGAAATTTATCTCTTGGAACGTAAACGGGCTTCGTGCCATCGTAAATAAAAATTTTTTAGAAGTTTTTCATGAGTTAGACGCCGATTTTTTCTGTCTGCAGGAAACGAAACTCCAAGCAGGACAAATTGATTTAGATCTTCCAGGTTATTATCAATATTGGAATTACGCAGAACGAAAAGGCTATTCCGGCACAGCGATTTTTGCTAAAAAACCAGCATTGAATGCCACTTACGGAATGGGTATCGATATCCATGATACAGAAGGCCGTCTGATTACTTTGGAATATTCCGATTTCTTTCTTGTAACCTGTTACACGCCAAATTCTCAAAGCGAATTAAAACGTTTAGATTACCGATTAGAATGGGAAGAAGCCTTTTATAATTATTTGGAAAATCTAAAAAAACAAAAACCAGTCATCGTGTGTGGGGATCTAAATGTCGCTCATCAAAAGATTGATTTGAAAAACTGGAAAACGAATCAAAAAAATGCTGGATTCACTCCAGAAGAAAGAGCGGCTCTTTCTCGACTGTTGGATAACGGGTTTATCGATACATTCCGTTATTTTTATCCAACCCAGGAAGGTGTCTACTCTTGGTGGAACTACCGATTCAATTCAAGAAAAAACAATGCTGGTTGGCGGATCGATTACTTTTTGACGAGCAAAGATTTAGAGCCAAGACTAGCTGATGCAAAGATCCATACGGACATTATGGGCAGTGATCATTGTCCAGTAGAATTAGATTTGAAATAAAGAGGATGTGAAAAAGTCGTTTAGTTTCGAGTATTAAGAAAAATTTTGTGAAAATGGCTTTCCACATTTTGCATAAATTTGGCTTAATACCGAGAAACTGGCTTTTGAACACCGTTTATCGAGAGGTTGTGAAAAAGCTGTCCTGCATCAAGTAATAAGAACAGCCAAACAAAAATAGCTCTTCATATTTTTCGTTTGATTGGGCTTATTGCCGCAGATGCAAGCTTTTGAACACCGTTTATTAAGAGGTTGTGAAATCAGCGTTCTGACCTGAGTATTAGAGAAACAAATGGAAAAATAGTTCCTCATATTTTGCCATTTTTTGAGCTAATACCGAGGGCCAGCTGATTGAACACCGTTTAGTGGAGAGGTTGTGAAATCAGCGTTTTGACCTGAGTATTAGAGAAACAAACGGAAAAATAGTTCCTCATATTTTGCCATTTTTTGAGCTAATACCGAGGGTCAGCTGATTGAACACCGTTTAGTGGAGAGGTTGTAAAATCAGCGTTCTGACCTGAGTATTAGAGAAACAAATGGAAAAAATAGTTCCTCATATTTTGCCATTTTTTGAGCTAATACCGAGGGTCAGCTGATTGAACACCGTTTAGTGGAGAGGTTGTGAAAAAGTCGCCTACTTTCGAGTCGTAAGAAATTTTTTTGAAAATGGTTCCTCACAACTTTGCATAAATTTGGCTTAATACCGAGAATTCATGATCCCTATCTAACTCCAAATCACAAGGAATAAGTTCAAAAACTAGCTTTTTTCAACAAATATTACATAAAAAATTCTATGTTTTTTGTTAAATTTATTTGCTTTTTTCAAAAGTATGTTACAGTAATTTCCCAAGGAGGTTTTACAGAAATGAATTTTGTTGCCATGGATTTTGAAACTGCCAATCATCAGCCTTATAGTGCTTGTTCTCTTGCGCTAGTCATGGTAAAAAACAGCCAGATCGTTGATGAATTCTATACATTGATACAGCCTGAGACTCCTTTTTTCTGGCGAAATGTCCAAATTCACGGAATCCATCAAGAAGACGTACGCAATGCGCCGAAATTCCCAGAAGTCTGGCAAACTATCCAACCATATTTTCAAAAAAATCGTTTAGTCGTTGCACATAATGCTGCTTTTGATACAAAGGTCTTAGCGGGATGCTTAGATTATTATCATCTTGAACAGCCTAATTATCTTTCTTTATGTACAGTGAAAAGTAGCCGTCGCTTGTTTCCTGAATTTCCAAATCATCGATTGAACACTGTGTGCGAAAATTTGAACATCCAATTAGATCATCACCATGATGCATTGGAAGATAGTCGTGCATGTGCGGAAATCCTGCTTTATCAAGAAAAAAAATTCGGGACAGATCCATTGAAAAAACTTGTGACTATAAAGTAAAAGAATACTTATGAAACACACAAAGAGGTCGTGAGCCTGCCGTTTCACTCCGAGTCACAAGGAGCAATTTCAAAAAATAGCTCCTCATGTTTATTAAATATTGTGACTGGTAACCGAGGAGCTGGCAGGAGAACACCGTATAAGGAAGAGGTTGTGAAAAAGCTGTTCTGCATCAAGTAATAAGAACAGCCAAACAAAAATAGCTTCTGATATTTTTCATTTGGTTGGACTTATTACCGCAGATGCAAGCTTTTGAACACCGTTTACCAAGAGGTTGTGAAATCAGCGTTTTGATCTGAGTATTAGAGAAACAAACGGCAAAATAGTTCCTCATATTTTGCTGTTTTTTGAGCTAATACCGAAGGTTAGCTGATTGAACACCGTTTATTCAGAAAAAGGGACTGTGACACGTATTTTGTCATAGTCCCTTCGTGTGTTTTTCTGCCTTCTCAAAAGGATGACAGTTTCTCACTCTTTTCCTATTTCTTCTATTCAATCAAATAACTCATTTTATATACATCTAAAAATTCGCCTAGATCTGTTCTTGCCCCTCTAGGCATGACCGCTTCGATTTGGAAGCCCATTTTTCGGTAAAGGTGTACGGCTCTTTCATTACGAACTTGAACGTCAAGCTCCAATCGAAAAAGTACACCCATTTCCTTCGCCCAACTGATGATTTCTTCTAGCATAAGAGTGCCTAGTCCCATTCCCCAATATTCCTGCAGAATACTGATACCGACTTCTCCCACGTGAGACAAACGAAATTGACTGTCTGCCTTGACAGATGCTGTTCCAATAATCGTCCCTTCATAGATTGCAAGCAGCAATAAATTATTATTGCTTTCGTATATATAATCCAACTCTTCTTCTAAGGTTTCTGGTGGTAACAGGAGTTCTGCTTCATCCAAAACTAAAAATTCTGTCTCCTTATTGACTTGTCCCATCATCAAAAGAATGTCTTTTGCATCTCCTGGCACTGCTTCCCGCAAGATGATCCCAACTTCTTCACTCATGATTTTCAGCCCATTTTTCTAGAATTCGCTGTTTGAAGGTTTCACTTTGCTCCCCGTATGAGATTAGTTTCACATACCGTTTTTCTAAATCTGTATCACTTTTTTCTAAAATCAGTTCCAAATAATCCTCCGGCAGTGCTTCTTCTAATAGATTTCCCCATTCGACAACGGAAAGCCCATCACCTTCAAAATATTCATCTAACCCTAAATCTGCTCCGCTAGCTGCTACCCGATAAATATCCATATGATACAACGGAATCCGACCTTGACTATATTCTCTAATAATCGTGTATGTCGGACTTTTGATCATTTGCGTTATCCCTAATCCTTGGGCAATTCCTTTCGTCAACGTTGTTTTACCCGCACCTAGATCACCAGTCAATATCAGATTGTCACCTGGCATTGCGGAATGACCAATTGCCTCTGCGAATTGTTCTGTCATTGTTAATCCTGATAGTTCGATCATTTTTCATCTTCTCCCGCTCTTCTTTCTTTTTGCCAGTATATCGCGTAATGAAGTTTTTTTAAAGAAAAAATGAACTAGTCAAGAACAGCAGCTGCTGTTTTTGGCTAGTTCGCGTGTATTTGTTAATCAATCAATGTTTGTGCTGCTGTGATAATCGATAATTTATATACATCTTCTTCATTTGCTCCACGAGACAAATCAGAAACCGGTTTGTTCAAGCCTTGTAGAATTGGTCCGATTGCTTCAAAGTTACCGAAACGCTGAGCAATTTTATAGCCGATATTTCCTGACTGCAATTCTGGAAATACAAAGACTGTTGCTTGACCAGCTACTTCTGAATCTGGCGCTTTCAGTTGTGCAACTGAAGGAACATAAGAAGCATCAAATTGCAATTCGCCGTCGATCATGTATTGTGGCGCTAGTTTTTTAGCGATTTTAGTTGCTTCAACTACTTTGTCTACTTCTGGCGATTTCGCTGAGCCTTTTGTCGAGAAGCTCATCATTGCTACTTTTGGTTCGATATCGAACAATTCTGCTGTTTTTGCAGAATCTACGGCGATTTCAGCCAATTCTTGCGCAGTTGGATTCACGTTGATCGCACAATCCGAAAAGACATATTTTTCTTGATCTCTTCCACGTACCATGATCATCGCTCCGCTTGTCCGACTGATGCCAGGCTTTGTTTTGATGATCTGAAGTGCTGGGCGAACAGTGTCGCCAGTCGAATGGATCGCTCCAGAGACCATTCCGTCTGCAATCCCCATATACGTAAGCATCGTACCAAAGTAATTCACATCTTTTAAAATCTTTTCTGCTTGTTCTTTGGATGCCTTTCCATTTCTGCGTTCAACAAAAGCATCCACCATTTCATCCCACTTATCGTAATTATCAGGGCTGATGATCGTAAAGCTAGATGTTTTGATTCCTCTGGCATGCGCTGCATTTCTTATTTCTTCTTCGTTCCCTACTAAAATGGGTTCCACAAGTTCTTCTGCTTTCAACCGGGCAGCTGCGCCTAAAATACGAGCATCAGTAGCTTCCGGGAAAACGATTTTGATCCCACGGCGAACAATCTTAAATCTTAAACTATCAAACAATTCCACAAGATGACCTCCAGACGTTTTTATATGTATTATCATACACTATTCCAGAAAAAAAGAACAGTTTATTTTATCTGTATCAGTCAAAAATGCTGGAAAAATTAAGTTTTTCACATACATAGCGAACTGCGCTATAACAGGAAAGCGCTGTTTTATTACACTGTTTCAGGCAGTTGCCAATCAATCGGTTCTTCTCCTAACGCAAGGAGCGCATCATTCGTTTTCGAGAAGGGTTTGGAACCAAAAAAGCCACGACTTGCAGATAACGGACTGGGATGTGGAGATGTTATGATGATATGGCGACTCTTATCGATCATTTTGATTTTTTCTTGTGCCGGTTTTCCCCACAAGATAAACACGATTGGTTTTTCCCGTTCATTTAATTTTTCAATGATCGTGTCTGTTAATCTTTCCCAACCTTTCCCGCGATGAGAATACGCTTGCCCTTCCCGAACGGTAAGAACGGTGTTGAGTAAAAGGACTCCCTGTTTAGCCCATGACACTAGATTTCCATGTTGAACAGGTGCGATTCCAAGATCATCATAAAGCTCTTTATAGATATTTCTTAACGATGGCGGGATCTTTACGCCAGGTTGCACAGAAAAAGATAAGCCATGAGCTTGATTTTCTCCATGATAAGGATCTTGTCCTAAAATCACCACTTTAACTTCTTCATAAGGAGTCAATTCCAATGCTTCATAGATATGATACATATCTGGATGGATCTTTTGGGACGCATATTCTTTTTTTAAAAATTCTCTTAGATGCAGATAATAATCTTTTGAAAATTCTGAGGACAAAACTTCTTGCCAACTGTTATGAATGATTTCTTTCAAAAACTCCACCTCCTAATAAAAAGAATAACTCACATTTTCTTCAATCACAAGGGACAATCTTCACCCTCAGCACTTGATTAATATGGTAAACTAGGAACAAGAAGCAGAAAGGAACGATAATCATTATGATCAAATTAATTGCATCAGATATGGACGGCACATTATTAGATGCCCATATGAGTGTTTCTCCTGAAAATGCCGAGGCGATACGTTTTGCAAATGATGCCGGTGTTGAGTTCATGGTCGCTACTGGTCGAAACTATCAAGAAGCTCGCGCAGCTTTAGATGAGGTAGGAATCGATTGTGCGATGATCACTTTGAACGGGGCACAGGTATTTGATAAAGAAGGAAATTCATTGTTTACCGTGTCGATTCCAAATAATCAAGCAATCTCTGTTTTAGATATTCTAGATGCTAACGGTATTTACTATGAAGTAGCAACCAACGATGGTCTTTATTCTGAAAATCAAGCGAAACGAATTGAAAGTTTTGCTTCCATGGTGGCTACCCATTTACCTCACCTTACGTATAAAATGGCGATTGCCATGGCCTCAGCTAAGCTGGAGTTATTGCACATCACATACGTGGACAGTATTCGTGCTATTTTGGAAGAAAAGAATCTGGAAGTTTTAAAAATTATTTGTTTTCATACAGAAGGGCCAGCTGTATTAGGTCCAGTTGGAAAGCAGATTTCTCTTTTAGGCGATCTAGCCGTTACTTCCTCTGGTCAAAACAATATCGAAGTGAACCATAAAAACGCTCAAAAAGGAATTGCTGTTGCCCATGTCGCTCACGAGCGTGGGATTTCTTTAGAAGAAGTCATGACGATTGGCGATAACTTCAATGATGTCAGCATGCTGCAAGTAGCAGGAGTCAGTTTCGCAATGGGAAATGCAGAAATCGAAGTAAAAGATTATGCCAAATATACAACGGACACAAACCTTGAATCTGGCGTAGGAAAAGCCATATTGCGCGCGATTGCAGAAGACTTGTAGTTTTATCTAGAAAAGAGGGATATAGATGTCAGAATTTTTCATTCAGGAAAAGCAGCTTGGACGTGCAACTCGGACAATTGTCAAAAACGAAAAAGGACATTCCCTGTTTTTGATGGTTGGTCGCTGGGGAACAAAGGGCGATGCATTGTCTCTTTATGCCATGAATGGCGATCTCGTTGCTCACATCAAGCAGATAAGCCTGACATTCGGTACGCGTTTTGAGCTGTATAAAGAGTTCGAAAAGGTGGGAACCATGCAGAAAATATTCAATTGGCCCGGTGACTTTTATTATATTCGTAGACTTCACTGGACAGTCCAAGGTGATATCTATAATCATCAATATCAAATCCATCATTTCAATCAGCAAATCATGAAAATGGATAAAGCAACACTTTTTTCAGGAGATTACTATGTATTGGATGTCTCAAATGATGAAGATGCTCCAGTTTGTATTTGTATTGCTGCGGTTTTAGATTACTGGCTCTACCGTAAAGACAAAAGTCGCGATAAGCCTGTTTCTTACCGACTTAACTTAAGTTAAAAAGATGTACCTGAAATGCGGAAATACGCATTTCAGGTACATCTTTTTAGATATTCTTTTGCATATGATCATAAAGATGACCACTGATCATCCGCTGACCGACAACTTTGAAGTCATGGCGTTCGTATAATTTTTTAGCCTTTGGATTTTTTTCATCCACACTTAGACCGATGACGGAGCGATTAGCTTTCTTCGCCAATTTAGGTAATGCTTCTAATAATCGCGAACCGATGCCTTGTCCTCTAAAATCTTCTGATACACTGATAGAGTCCAAATACCATTCGTTGGGAAACGTTTCTTTATCAATGAACAAACGTGTAGACGCATCTAGCTGATATTTCTCTAAGATAGGTACCAGTGGCTGATCGATGATTGATTCTTCTTCATCTGTATAACCGTAAGCAACTCCTGCAACTTTACCGTCTATTTCTTCTACGATACCTCGTGAATAACTGTAACGATAATTTGGATCAGTGATTGCTTCTTCTAAAATCTCTAAAGTCTTTTGTTCCCCTGTCTGCTTCAAAAATGGCAGTTCCATATCTTTTAGAATCACTAAGATCAATGGGGCGATTTCTGGAGCATCTTCTTTTCTCGCAAAACGAATCATAGTTTCCTCTCCTTTTCTCCATTCTAACATGCAGAAAAAGAAATCGCAAAATCGTTATTTTAAAAAATCTTCAATCTTTTCAGTAATGAAATAACCATGAGTAACGATTCTTGCCGCTTCAGTTCGGCAATAAGGGCAGACGACTGGCATTTCTTTATCATTATGTTCGACTACATTATTGACTTCTTCGTATGCAAATTTTTTTCCGCAATTAGGGCATTTCATTTTTTCCATGTTATCTCAACTTCCTTTCATCTTTACTCTCTTAGCTTACTCTTATATTGTAAAAAAGAGAAGCAATATCCTTCTTCTATGCAGATATCCATACCTGACGGTCCTGTTCTCCATCTATTAATCGGACTTTATAATAAGGACGTTCATCTTTGACTAGAAGTGTCCACTCTTTCACTTTTGCTTTTTTCCCGTAGTAGCTGACTGCTTCCTTCATCGCTGCTTGCGGTTGTTTGAATTCTTCCGTTTTTTCTATATCAAAAAGATGTTCTGCGGCCTTTTCCGTGTCATTTCGTACGGTTGTTTTCCCAGTGGATGGATTGACTGCTATGACTTGTCCTTCACAAAAAAACTGGTATTCATATGTTGCATTCGTAGGATTCTCCAAATCTTTTTCAACTGCAAAATGAATAGCAGATATGTTATGTTCTTTTGTTTCGTTTTTTACGATTGCTGCTGCTTTTTTCAATGAGATCCGATATTCCTGGTCACTAATATCATCCATGTGAAAAGCGGCATTGAGCAGTCCCGTCATACCGGTAATCCCTATTACGATGAGGGCAGCAACACCAAACATCATTTTTTTCATTCTTCATTCTCCTGTTTCTTTTTTTTAAAGAATATCAAGAAATGAACGAATGAAAAATCGAATGAAACGAAAAAAAAGTGACAATTTTGTTATCTTTATTCGTGCAGTTCTAATGGCAATCCGTCTGGATCAAAGAAAAACGTCATTTTTTTTCCTGTAAAGGTATCTTCTCTAATCGGTTCTGATTCGATCCCTAAGGACTGCAATTCTGCAATTGTTTCTTCAATATCGTCTACTTTGAAAGCAAGATGACGCAAGCCACAAGCTTCTGGATAGTTTGGTCGTTGTGGCGCATTAGCAATTCCAAAAATCTCCAATTCAGCACTTCCTAGTTTCAGATCTAATTTATAGTCATCTCGTTCTTTGCGGTAATTTTCTCTGATTACTTCAAATCCTAATTTATTAACATAAAAATCACGTGATTTCTGATAATCTGAAACAATGATGGCTATATGATGGATCGTTGTAAGGTTCATATGAGCACTCCTATTCTTCGTTTAAGCTCGGATCTATATTAATCTCCAGTTCCATTGTAAATGTGTCAGATTGAAAAAAATAGCTGTTTTTCCTTTTTATAAGAAAAAAGGAAAAAAAAACAGAAAGTAGGTCCTCCAAGACACTCTTCCTGTTCCCAATATAATAAATGAAAGTAAGAAATTATATTTTCAAGAAAACAAACAGAAAATTATCATAACACAAATTATTTATAATTGAAAGACTAGTTTTTTTTCAAGAAAAGCATACAATAGATTGTGTTAGTAAATACAGAACACACTACATTTAGTGTCTTAAGGAGTCCTCATACATGAAGTCATATTTTCAGTTTTTAGCTCATCAGCTAAAAGGCTGGCCGCAACAAAATTATTATCTTTTCTTTTTCAGTCTTGGCTGCCAGGTCATGACTCTTGTCAATAGTCCCATCACTTGGCTGTCCGTTATTACATTTATCGGTACCACGCTTGGTGTATTGTGTATTTTATCCATCAATGCGGCAAAATCAGTCAACGGTATTTTAGGTATTTTGTCTGCGATTTGTTTTATTATCGTTGGGTTTTCAGCAAAGAACTATTTAAGTATCGGTGAACAGATTGCTTATATGATCACATTGGATATCCCCGTATTGTTAAGTAAAGAATGGAATCATAATATGGCTTCAAAAATCCGAAAATTCACTGGAAAAAGCTGGTTTATCGCAATCATCAGTACTTTCCTTGTCTATCTTGTTTCAGGATTCCTGATTGGTCGTTATACAGATGATCCTCGGCCGTGGGTAGATGCCATTGCTTTTTCTATTAGCTTGACTGCTGGTATCATCAGTTTCTTGCGTTACAACAACCAATATTACTGGTGGTTAGCTTCAGGGCTTGCTCAAATGGTCCTTTGGTATATTTCATTTACGCATGGATCTGCAAGTTTGGCGATGTTCGTGAACAGCTCTGTTTACTTGCTGAATGATGTCCTTGCATTTACCGTTTCACCTTGGTATAACCAAAAAGAACGTGAACGTATGCAAAAAATGGAAGAAGAATACTACAACGCACAACAACACGCATAAAAAAACTGAGCGTGGGACAAAAGTAAAGAACACTTTTGTCTCACGCTCTAAACACGTATAAACGGCGGAATCAGAAGCAACTCCTTCGGAAATAAGCTGAAATTCACAAAAATTTGAAAAGCAATTTTCGTGAATTTCTTCTTATTTCTTGGAGTTAAACGCTTCTGTCCCAGCCTCTATTTTTTATAGTAATTCCTTCAGATACTTTCTTGCCTCATCATTGAAACGCAGTGATTCTTCTAACTTCTGATAATATTCCAACGCTTGTTTCTGAGCTTCAGTAAAACGATAATGTTTTCCTTTCCATTTGTCGATTGTCTCTTGCACATTTCCAGATTGGATATCTTTCACTACTAGTTGCCATTTTTCTTTTGAGACTGTACGGTCTTTCTTATCAGCAGATTGTATAGCTTCTCGTTCTTTACGCAATACTTTTAAAAAACCATTTCTGACTATCCGAGGAATGCTGTCGAAGAACCCTTCTGTAAAACCATAGCGACAATATTGCTTCCAAATAAATAGATAGATTTTTGGTTGGATGAATCGTTGGTTTTTCGCAAAATATTCCATCTGAGCAGTGACTTCTGGTGTTCGTTGACGTTTTGTCTTTCTCAACACGGAAATAAATGTTTCAAAATAAGCATTAGGATGTACTGGCACTTCTTCATATACGATGGATTGCCAATCTTTACGTAAAAATGCGCGATAGTTGATCAAGAATTCTTCTACATCCTTTACTAATTCTTCTGCAAAGTCGTCAAATAGTTCTTTTTTTATCTGTCGCTTTTTTGACTGCCCATTGATGTGTTCACTTATTTTCTTGATTTCATTTTCCAATGCTTGATAATCCGCTATGTAAATCGGCATTTCTACTTGGCGAAATTCTGCGAGCCGCTGAGCTAATTTTATATCCGGTAAATATGGCTGTTTCATCCGACGATTTTGGTACAAGACAAAACAGTATTTTTGCCATAGTCCTTCAGGAAAATCGATATTCTTCTGCTTAAGCCATAATAATTCGTCTAAGGCCAGATCAACTTTTGTCATTCCCTGATGGATCGAAGCTGCCACTGTCGGAGAGACATGCAGGTGATCGGCAAAGTGGTTGATGCCTAGTTTTAGGATCTTTCCGGTTTTTGGCGATTTAACGATGTATTGCACTTTTAATTCTCTACCACACTCACAATACAATTTTTGCTGGCTTCGTTTTGTTCGAAAAAACGGATTGATCTTGAAGTCAGAAAACACCCAATCTGTTGCAGCTAAATAATGTTCTTCCATAAAACGAGAGCTGATTAGATATCGGCGGTGCTTATCGACTAGTTCCCGCTGTTTTTTCGTTAATTTTGCATAGATCTCCCAACGTTGACTGCTTGTGTATTGTTTAGAAATTTTGATGGGATAGCTTTTGCTGATTTCTTTTGGAAACCATTCTTCAAAGACGGATTGCCATTCTTCCACGGCTGTTTCTTTCCTTTCTAATTACAAAAAGCTGGCTACTAACATAACGTTAGCAACCAGCCAGTGTTTCTTGCTAAATTAGTGAGTTGTTCCGGCATTTCCGGAAATATCTTCTTTATTTTCTACTGCTGCTTCAACTGCATAAGTCAAAGAAGAAGCAATGTCTTCTAAAGACATAGAAGGCGTACCCACTGGACGATCGATCACTTGATCGGGTGAGAATGGCACGTGGATGAACCCACCTCGAATTGCCGGGAATTGTGTTTCGATCAAATGAAGCAAACGATACATGATATCATTGCAGACAAATGTTCCTGCTGTATAAGAGATGTACGCTGGTAGACCATGATCTTGTACATTTTTTGTCATTGCTTTGATTGGCAATGAGGTAAAGTAAGCGGCTGGACCGTTTTCTTCTAAAGCCGTATCGAATGGCTGATTTCCTTCATTATCAGGGATTCTTGCTTCTGCTAGATTGATTGCGACACGTTCGAACGAGACTGCTGACCGCCCACCTGCTTGTCCGACACAGATCACGACATCTGGTTGGTGCTGTTGGATGGCTTCTTTGACTACTTGACTGCTTTTTTCGAATACGGTCGGTACTTCCACTTTGATGATTTCAGCACCGCTGATTTCATCTGGCATTTTTTTTACTGCTTCATAGGCTGGATTCACTTTGTCCCCACCAAATGGATCAAAACCTGTTACTAGTACTTTCATCTGTTGTTCCTCCGTCCGATTGATTTAACATATGGTTATCTTTTATCATACCATTTTCCTTGAACAGCGTAAATAAAGGAAACAATAGTTTAAATAACATAACAGATCAAACTTAATATATTCTTATAAAAAAATAGTGTTCCACTACAATGTTAGAAGAGGTCGCGACAATTATTCTGTCACAACCCCTCTCTTCTATTATTTAAATAGAATCATATAAGCAATTTGGAAAACTAGCATAAATAACGCAATAAACAACTGGTTTTTGATCACTCCGTATTTGTCTTTCATCTCCAGCATCGCTACAGGCACGATATTGAAGTTAGCAGCCATCGGTGTCAGCAGGGTCCCACAAAAACCGCAAGTCAATGCAACCATTCCTATTAACGCTGGATTCGCTCCATGACTAAATACGAATGGTGCACCGATCCCAACCGTCATCACGGTGATGGCCGCAAATGCATTCCCCATGATTACCGTAAATATCACCATGCCAAGAGCGTAAATGATGATGCCGATGTTCACATTTCCTTCTGGAACGATCGTACCTACTGCATTGGAAATCACTGTCCCAACTCCAGCGCTTGTAAATACCGCACCTAGAGAAGCTAAAAGCATTGGCAACATGCTTAACGGCCCTACTGTGCCCAGCATATCTGCTGCATCATCTAAAAATGTACTTGGTCGATTATCTCGAGAAAAGAACATCAAGATTAGCATGGCTGCAAAAACACCGACGCCCACGCCGACTAAAGCACCTAAATTGGTAAATAGAGCAAACAAGATCGCAAAGACACCGATACTCAAAGCTGGAATAAAAATTTTCATTCCTAGTTTGTCTGACATTTTTTCCATATATTCTTTTGATGGAAGCCGGCTTTCTCCTTTGCTGACTTTCTTAGCAATTGCTGGTATGGTCATCGCAAAGATCAAGCCACCGTTCACGATTGCCGGAAGCCATCTTCCTCCTGCAATAACTACCCCTAAGACCGTCCAGAAAAAGGCTGACCCATAACGATGAGGATTGGTTTTATCTGTTAAATTTCTTACTCCAGTGTAAATCAATACGAGTCCCATCACGATATAAAGGATCTCCAGTAATTTATCGCCTAATAAAATATCAGGATTTGTAAAAAAGTCCATCTTATTGCCCCTTTCCTGGATAATATTTCTTCGCTAATTTCTTTTCTTTAAGATAGAAGTAGACACTTGCCACAACTAAAGCCGTGATAGCCACTGGAACTTCCACTAAAGCAAGCTGTCCCAATGTTACGTCATATCCTAGATCTTTCAGTGTTGATTGGACTAGCAACGCCCCTGCTCCTCCGATGAATAGTACTTGGCCAAAGAACCAGCAGACATTTTCCATAGCTGAAGCCATACCTTTTAGTTCTTCTTCATGCTTAGGATGGACTTCTAACCCTTTTGATTCGATGGTCCCCAATGCCATCGGTAAAATGATTGGACGAACAAATCCAGCAACTCCACCAAAACTCACGTTAAAAGCCGCAAAGATCATTCGAAAGATCCCATAAATATCTACAATCATACCAGCAGATACTTTCTTGAATCGCTTGATCAAGGAAGCCGCTGATTCTTTCAGACCATTTCTTTCAAGCGTTCCTGTTGCCAACATAATGATGATAAAAATCGCCATCCCGCGATTGTTTACAAAACTTGTACCTAAAAGTTCTAACATTCCTTGAATGCCAAGACCGCCAGTCAAAGCTGTAACAACTAAAGCAACCATTACGATCAATATCGAGTCTAATTTAAATGCAAACCCGAGAATAACAATCAAGACGCCTAAAAGGCTAAGATAATTTTCCATATATTTTCCTCCATAAAATGACAATATTTTTTTAATTATAAAGCAAAACACATAAAAAATATAGTTGTTTTCTCACGAAATAGACACTATTTTTAAATATTTTTCGTTATTTTTTTATCACAAAAATTATCTTACTTATTGTAAGGTAAAGCTTTTTTTAATTTATTGCCCGATAATATATAGAAATAAGGTCTAGTTACTGTTTTTTTTAAATGATATTATTTGTCAAATTAAGCGAGACAAAACTTTCCATTTACGTAACTCAAAAAAACTTCTAATGGTGTTTGGTAATTTAGTGATTTTCTAGGGATATGGTTTCTTTTGGACGCAACGGATGAGATGGATCCTTGATTGACTTGGTTGAAGTCCATTTCTTTTGGTAGTCCATCTTTTCGGAGGAGTCCGTTTGAATGTTCATTTAATCCCCGTTGGGAAGG
>NZ_BEHC01000046.1:0-8844 GCF_003112495.1 Enterococcus sp. H57 | reverse complement strand
AGAAAATCACTGGATTATCGAACACCTTTGGAAGTATTTTTGAGTTACGTAAGTATTGATGATCTGTCTAACTTAATTTGACAATTAAGATTATCTAATTGAATATTAAATTTTTTCTAAGGAGGTATCCATAAATGAAGAAGCGAAATTATTTTATCGTTTTCTGTCTATTTTCTCTATTTTTCGTCACCTATTTCCATATCCAAAAAGGGGAGACTGTGGCAGCCAATGAAGAATCAACCATAGAAGTATTAAACAATGAATACGGCAAAGTAAGTATTAGGAAAATAGATCATCAGCTAACGATCTTGTATCGATTAAATGCACAAACGCAAGAAACCCGATTTTTATTCCAGCTACATTCAAAAGATGCACCTGAAACGAATCTGCTTTCCTCTTATGTTTCTCAGGAATATCAAGAATACACAGATGAACAACAACGAAAATGGCTAGCAGGTTATTTTTCTCAAACTATTGAAGAAAAAGAATGGACCATTGAGTTGCCGAGTACGAGCAAAGAATTTCAACTCAATATTCAGATAGAAGAAAAAACGGGTCAGTTACTTTTATCCGAACCTGTTTCCTTTTCATTTTCTATAGATAATAAGAATCAGGAAACTGCACAAACAAATGAAAAAACGTCTGAAACATCAACTTCTTATGAAAATCATGAGATATCGGATGATTCATCGTTAGATAAAGACGAATATCGTCCGTTTGAACAACCACAATTATTTAATGCACAGTTGAAACCTAAGGGGTTAGCTACGATTGAACCAGAATATACCACAGATGAGCAAGGAACATACCCTAAGGCAATGTGGCAACCGGATAATAGTCAATATGTGCGTAATCATCAGGGCAATCGCCAAGGACAACAGCAATGGGACGGGCTGAATGGGTGGGATGGCAATCCAACCAATCGCAACAATTCTTATATTGAATATGGTGGGGAAAAAGAGGATGCCGATTATGCCATCCGAAAATTTGCCAAAGAAACAGCGACTCCTGGATTGTTTGACTTGTATCTGAATGTTCGAGGAAATACTCAAAAAAATATCACTCCTCTTGATCTCGTATTGGTCGTAGACTGGTCTGGAAGTATGAACGACAATAATCGGATCGGTGAAGTAAAGATTGGTGTCGATCGTTTTGTCGATACTTTAGCAGATAGCGGTATCACAGACAAAATCAATATGGGATATGTCGGCTACTCAATCGAAGGATATAGCTACAGTAACGGTGCAGTACAGATGGGTTCATTTGATTCAGTGAAAAATCAAGTAAAATCCATTACACCTTCATGGACAAATGGTGGTACTTTTACACAAAAAGCACTAAGAGATGCAGGAAACATGCTATCCGTTCCAAATGGACATAAAAAAGTGATCGTTTTGCTGACGGATGGTGTACCAACATTTTCCTATAAAGTACAGCGGGTACACGCACAATCAAGCAGCAATTATTACGGAACTCAGTTTTCTAATACGCAAGATCAGCCGGGAAATACTTCTCGAATCTCAAGAATCTATGATGCACCTGACCAAAACAATCTATACAGAAGAATCGACAGTACGTTTATCGCAACCATCGGAGAAGCGATGGCACTCAAAGAACGAGGAATCGAAATACATGGTCTTGGCATCCAACTTCAAAGCGATCCGGCAGCTGGTCTCTCAAAAGCAGAAGTAGAGTCTCGTATGCGACAAATGGTTTCATCAGATGAAAAAGGCGATCTTTACTATGAATCAGCTGATCATGCAACAGATATCTCTGAATACCTAGCCAAAAAAGCTGTACAGATCTCAGCAACTGTAAGCAATGGACAAATAAATGATCCAATCGCAGAACCATTCATTTATCAGCCTGGTACACTTTCAGTCAAGAGTGTGGGGACAAGTCCTACAACGGTCATTCCATCTATTTCCATAGAAGGAAATACCATCAAGAGCAATCAGATCTATTTAGGAAAAGACCAAGAAATCCAAATCCATTACCAAGTGAGAATCCAAACAGAAAATGAGGACTTCCATCCAAATTTCTGGTATCAAATGAACGGCAGGACAACTTTCCAGCCAAACATTGATACCAATGAATTAGCTGAATTCGGTATACCATCTGCTAAAGCTCCCGGAGTCAGTCTTCACATCAAAAAGTTATGGGAAGAATTTGACAACAATCTAGCTGATCGTCCAGATCAAGTTACTTTTGAGATTCAACGGGAACATACGACAAATGCTGCAGCTTGGAAAAACGGATATATCCGCATCACTAAATCAGCTGAAGATACTGCAAATACGTGGGAACGTGCAGACGTCGACAAACTCTCTGCAAATAGTGGAGAAAGTTATCAAGAGATACTATCACTGCCTCAATATAATAATCAAGGTCAAGCATTCAGTTACCAAACAAGCAAAGAACTACCTGTACCAGGATATGATTCTCAACAAATAGACGCACTGACATGGAAGAATACTAAACAATTCACACCGTTAGACTTAAAAATAACGAAAAATTCCTCTACAGGAGAAAAGGATCTTATTGGCGCTGTTTTCAAATTAACAGGAGATTCTATTGATACTTTACTAACTGATAATGGTGATGGGACCTATTCTCTTCCGGGAAATGTCAAATTGCAAAAAGAAATGACTTATACACTGACAGAAACAAAAGCTCCAGAAGGTCATGAATTAAGCAAAAAGACTACTTGGGAAATCAAGATTGCTTCTGATGGTACGGTAACCATTGATGGAAAAACAGTCACTACTTCCGATGATACGATCCAGTTGACCATTGAAAATCCTTTTGTTGAAATTCCTATAGCAGTACGTAAGTATACGATGCAAGGGACGGACAAAGAGATAAATCTTAAAGGAGCAGCATTTTCCCTACAGAAAAAAGAAGCAAATGGTACTTATCAGCCAATTGACAGCCAAACAACGAATGAAAAAGGTCTTGCCAGTTTTGATTCACTCACACCTGGTAAATACCGAGTCGTTGAAACAGCTGGTCCTGCCGGATATGATACTTCGCCGGGAAATTATGAATTCCAAATCGATAAATATGGAAAAATCATTTACACGGGAAAAAATACCGAGATGACAAATAATGTATGGACGCTCACTCATCAAAATCGACTAAAAGCGTTTGATCTAACGGTACACAAAAAAGAAGACAACGGACAGACATTAAAAGGAGCAAAATTCAGACTGCAGGGACCAGAAATGGACTTAGAATTGCCAAAAGATGGACAAGAAACAGATACCTTTCTATTCGAAAATTTAAAACCTGGAACTTATACGCTGACCGAAACTTTTACACCAGAAGGATACCAAGGTCTAAAAGAGCCAGTTACTATAGTTATACACGAAGATGGGTCAATTCAAGTGGATGGACAAGATCATGAATCTGTTCTGTCACCAGGAGCCAAAAACAACCAGATTTCTTTAGACATCACGAATCAGGCAAAAGTACCATTACCTGAAACGGGAGGAATTGGCCGTTTAGGAATCTATCTAGTAGGGATGATTGGTTGTGCGTTTTCTATTTGGTATCTTTTTTTGAAAAAAGAAAGAGGGGGCAGCTAAATATGAAAAAACTTGGTTGGCTTAGTATGTGTCTCTTCTTGTTACTATTTAAACCAGCTTTTACTCAGGCAGCAACAGAAACAGAAACAGAAATGGTTCAGATTACTTTACACAAATTGCTTTTCCCAAACGGGCAACTGCCGAAAAATCATCCAAATGACGGACAAGAAAAAGCGTTATTACAAACGTATCGAGGATTAAATGGTGTCACATTCCAAGTTTATGATGTCACAGATTCTTTTTACCATCTACGGGAAAAGGGCAAAACGGTAGAAGAAGCACAAACAGAGATCGCAAAAAACGGTGCGTCTTCCGGTACGTTTACCGCAGAAGCAACAACTACAACTCTTAACAACGAAGATGGTATCGCTTCTTTTTCTCTGGCCGCTAAAGATCAAGAAAAAAGAGATAAAGCGTATCTTTTCATTGAATCCAAAGCACCAGAAGTCGTCAAAGAAAAGGCAGAGAATATGGTAGTTGTTCTTCCTGTACATGGACAAAACAATCAAAAACTTTCAACTATCCATTTGTATCCTAAAAATGAAGAAAACGACTACCCTGATCCACCTTTTGAGAAGGTATTAGAAGAGCCTAGAAATGATTTTACGATTGGTGAAAAAATCACTTATTCCTTGCATACGACAATTCCTGTAAATATCCTTGACTATCAAAAGTTCGAATTGTCAGATAGTGCGGATGAAGCATTAACGTTTTTACCTAATAGTTTAACGATTTCATCGAATGGAGAAAAGCTGACAGAAGGCTTTGTCATACAGAAGAAACCTCACGGATTTGATGTTTTATTTTCGATCCCTTCGTTGGAAAAATATGCTGGAAAAAAACTGACCATTTCTTATCAGATGCAGCTAAGCAGTACAGCACAGGCGAACAAGGAAATCAACAACAACGGAACACTGGATTTTGGTTTTGGTATCAGTACAAAGAAAGTTTCTGTATATACAGGGAGTAAGCAATTTGTCAAAATCGAGACAAATAAACCAGATAAACGATTAGCTGGCGCAGTATTCCTTATTAAAAACAAAGCAGGAAATTACCTCCAGCAAACAGCCAACGGATACAAGTGGACAAAGAACGAATCAGATGCGCTTCACCTGATTTCCGATAAAAATGGCGCTTTTTCAATTTCCGGGTTGAAAACAGGAAGTTATCGATTAAAAGAGATCGAAGCACCTTCTGGTTATATTTTAAGTGAAACAGAAATTCCGTTTACCATTTCAACTTTTCTTTCTGAGGATAAAGAGGCGGACAGTATATTGAAAGTAGTCAATAAAAAAGAAAATAGCCGTCCATTTCTTCCAAAAACAAACGAAACGAAAAATACACTTTTAGGCGTTGTTGGTATGGTATTCGCAAGCTTTGCAATCTGGTTGTTTATCAAAAAAAGAACAGGAGTGAAAAAATGAAAAATCATAAAAAAATAAACGTTATGTTAGGAGTACTTTTCCTTATTTTACCATTACTCACAAACAGCTTCGGCGCAAAAAAAGTGTTTGCAGAGGAGACAGCAGCTCAAGTCATCCTTCATAAAAAGAAAATGACTGATTTACCCGATCCTTTAATCCAAAACAGCGGGAAAGAAATGAGCGAATTCGATCAATACCAAGGATTAGCCGATATTTCATTTTCAGTTTATAACGTCACTCAAGAATTTTATGCGCAACGAGATAAAGGAGCGTCCGTGGATGCAGCAAAACAAGCAGTCCAGTCTTTGACTCCTGGTACACCAGTTGCTTCAGGAACGACAGATGCTGATGGAAATGTCACTTTATCTTTACCTAAAAAACAAAATGGGAAAGATGCAGTCTACACGATCAAAGAAGAACCAAAAGACGGAGTGTCAGCTGCCGCAAACATGGTTTTAGCTTTCCCTGTATATGAGATGATCAAACAAGCAGATGGCTCTTATAAATACGGGACAGAAGAACTAGATACTATCCATCTCTACCCTAAAAATACAGTCGGTAATGATGGAACGTTGAAAGTTACAAAAATCGGTACTGCCGAAAACGAAGCACTAAATGGAGCAGAATTTATTATTTCTAAAGAAGAAGGAACACCAAGCGTCAAAAAATACATCCAAAGTGTCACAGATGGATTGTACACTTGGACAACTGATCAAACCAAAGCCAAACATTTCATTACTGGTCATTCTTATGACATCGGCAACAATGACTTTGCCGAGGCAACGATTGAAAAAGGCCAGTTGATCGTTAATCATTTAGAAGTTGGAAAATATAATTTAGAAGAAGTAAAAGCTCCTGATAATGCGGAAATGATTGAAAAGCAAACAATCACGCCTTTTGAGATCCTGGCAAATAGCCAAACACCAGTAGAAAAGACCATCAAAAATGATACGTCTAAAGTTGATAAAACAACACCTCAATTGAATGGAAAAGATGTCGCAATCGGTGAAAAAATTCAATATGAGATTTCTGTCAATATCCCATTAGGTATCGCTGATAAAGAAGGAACGCAAAACAAGTACACAACATTCAAACTTATCGATACTCATGACGCTGCTTTAACATTTGATAATGATTCTTCAGGAACGTATGTTTATGCCTTATATGATGGAAATAAAGAAATCGACCCAGTAAATTATTCTGTCACTGAGCAAACAAACGGATTCACGGTTTCAGTTGATCCGAATTATATTCCTTCATTAACTCCTGGCGGTACATTGAAATTCGTTTACTATATGCATTTGAACGAAAAAGCAGATCCAACCAAAGGATTTTCTAACCAAGCAAATGTCGATAACGGGCATACAAATGATCAAACACCACCGTCAGTCGATGTCGTTACTGGGGGCAAACGATTTGTTAAAGTAGATGGTGACGTTACATCAGATCAAACACTTGCTGGAGCAGAATTCGTCGTTCGTGATCAAGATAGTGACACAGCGAAATATTTATCGATCGACCCATCCACAAAAGCCGTCAGCTGGGTATCGGCGAAAGAATCAGCAACGGTTTTTACAACCACAAGTAACGGTTTAATCGATGTGACAGGTCTAAAATATGGCACGTACTATCTGGAAGAAACGAAAGCGCCAGAAAAATATGTTCCATTAACAAACCGTGTAGCATTTACTATCGATGAACAATCTTATGTAACAGCAGGACAGTTGATTTCTCCTGAAAAAATACCAAATAAACACAAAGGTACACTTCCTTCAACAGGCGGTAAGGGAATCTATGTGTATATCGGTGCAGGAGTAGTCCTTCTACTGATTGCTGGACTGTACTTTGCTAGACGCAAGCACAGTCAGATTTAGTCTTTTTGCAAGAATTGGAAAAAGGAGCAGCGGATTACGCAAATGCTCCTTTTTCTTTTATTATCAAACAGTCATCACAAGGAGAACACAAATGAAACCAAAGAAAAGGAAACTTCTAGATCTGCTGATGCTTTTCTTGCTTCTCTCAGGAATAGGGATACTAGCTTATCCATTTGTTAGCGACGCGCTGAATAATTATCTGGATCAGCAGATCATCTCTCATTATCAGCAACAAGCGGTCAAAGAAAATGAAGAAGTCATGGCTAAAATCCAAGAAAACATGACAAAGAAAAACCAGCAATTAGCAAAAGAAGGTGGAAATTCAGGTGCAGATCCCTTTACTAAGAAAAAAGAACCTGTGAAAAAGGATAGAACCTATTTTGAGAAACATACGATCGGTATTTTGACGATCCCCAAAATCAATGTCAACTTACCGATTTTTGATCAAACAACGATGAAACTATTGGAAAAAGGAGCTTGTCTGCTCGAGGGAACCTCATACCCTATTGGAGGCAAATCGACACATGCGGTACTTTCTAGCCATAGAGGCTTGTCGCAAGCAAAATTGTTTACAAATTTACCTCAATTAAAAATAAAAGATCACTTTTATATTGAAATTAACGGTCAGTATCTTGCGTATCAAGTCGATCAAATCAAAACCGTAGAACCCACAGAAACAGAAGCGCTGCAAATCCAAGAAGATCAAGATCTAGTCACACTGGTTACTTGTACTCCGTATATGATCAACAGTCACCGTTTACTGGTGCGTGGACACAGAATCGTTGTTGAACCAGAAGAAATAAAGGAATCCTTAGAAAAAGTGAAACAGGCAAAGTGTACTGCATTTTTACTTGTAAGCGGTTTGATCGGTGTGCTCTTGTTGCTATTTTTAGTGATCCTAATAAAATTTTTAAAAAAGTAAGTATATAGTTTACGTAAACAGAATATCTTTTGTGTATAGTGGAATCTCACGAATGAAACGGAGTGTAATAAGATGGAGATAGAATTTAGACGAAAGCACGAATTCATCAATTAAGTATTAAATACAGTTACACATGGAATCGCAGCGTTATTAAATTTGCTTTTCTTCTACATTATTTCATAGTCTAATTTTTATAAAGGTAAAGAAAGTTTTCCAAGTATTCGATCATTGTTCGATCTATCTATCTCTTGATCACTGGTACGTATACACATTTTTGTCTCTTAATAGTACATGGAAAACGACTGATTTGATCTTGCTTAGTGTCATTTGAATACCATCAATAATTGGGAGTGTTTACAAATCTTTGACGTTAACAAAAAATAAATAAGGTGTCGAAAGTTTCAATGATCATTTACAATGTGATGTTCAATCATCGTTGTCTTATCTAATCTCTATCAAAATATTAATTTAACTGAATCACTAATCTTAGTTGTTGGAAGTAGCGCTGATGTTTTTAACTATCTATGTAAGTAATTGAGCGCTAAGAAATACGAATAAATTGGAGGTGTGACATAAGTTAGTTACACTCTATAAAAAATAAGGAGCACTCGAAAATGGCTTATTTTTTCGAGTGCTCCTTATTTTTTATATTTATCTTCAATGTTTCCAGTATCTATTTTTGTCAATCCCATTGCGCTTAAATCATATTCTCTTGGACGACTAAATATAGGGAGAATTGATCTGAAGAGTTACACATGCTTCTTTTTTAGCGACTTATGTCACCGTTTCTTCTTTTTATAATATCTTTATGATAAAATCAACTTTATTTTCAGATTTAGATAATTCTTGCAAATATCTATTGTACTTAATCGATCAACTATCCATAACTTTATCTTTGAGTCGTAAATAAACATAAGATTATTGATATGGAAGAAATTCAAAAAGTGGAATGGCAACAGTTTTTTTGACAAATTTTATAAGGTGCAGAACTTCTTTCCGTATGCTATTCCGATTGTCCTTGACAATGAGCCTCCTCG
>NZ_BEHC01000045.1:0-15722 GCF_003112495.1 Enterococcus sp. H57 | reverse complement strand
GTTCACTCTCCTTGTATGCTTTAGCGGGTATTACAATTTGAGTGTAACATAAATGGCTTTTTTATTTGTCTCGCTTAATTATACAAACGGCGTATAATAAAAATAAAAAAGGAGATCTTTCATGAAAAAAATTTTAGGGTTGATCGTTATCATATTGATTGCTTTTATAGGATGGAAAGGTTGGGACTACTATCAGTCTACTTATGTAGGTAAAGATTATTATGCGGTAGTCAAAGCTCCAATGCCTGCAGAAACTGATATCAAAGCAGATAATGGGGAAGTAATTGGAAGAGGTTTTAAATACAACGTAGATGCTTATGCTGAAAACGGTGAAAAAAGACAGTTAGATTTCGATGTCATTACTTCTGGTGACTCTGCCAATGGTTCTGCTTACCCCGAAGGAACGATCTTGCAGTTGAAAGCAAGCGAAAAGCGGATCATAGAGAAAAAAGTAATTACCAGCGATAAGGTACCCTCATCTGTAAAAGAAAAATTAGGCCTATCTTAAGCTAAGAATATATCGCAAAAAAGCACTCGAAGTGAGTGCTTTTTTGCTTACTGATTCTAGAAAACAAAAAAACAGAATTAACCTTCGAAGTCAGCCTCACTGTTCTTAAAGTCCTAAAACAAACTAAAGAGCAAGGCAATCAATCGATTTCTATACAAACAAGGGACTGTGACAAACGTCTTGTCACAGCCCCTTATTCTGAATAAACGATGCAGTATGTTTGAGTACCTAAATGGGTACCAGTTTTCATTTTAAAGCGAACATGTTTCTATCACTGATTATTTAAATCTAGCGAAAAACCCTTATCTTACAGGCGTTCGTTCAATTCTTTAGCAAGATCTTCAAAGCCTGGTTTGCCTAGAAGTGCGAACATGTTTTTCTTGTAAGCTTCTACACCTGGTTGGTCGAATGGGTTGATTCCATTCAAGTAACCTGAAATACCTACAGCAATTTCAAAGAAGTACATTGTATAACCCAATGTATAAGCATCCATTTCTGGAATTTTGACTAGCAAGTTAGGCACGTCACCGTCTGTATGAGCAAGCAATGTTCCTTCAAATGCTTTTGTATTTACGAAGTCCACTTCTTTTCCTTGCAAGTAGCCTAGACCGTCTAAATCTTCTGCTTGTTCAGGAATTGTGATTGATTTACGAGGTTTTTCAACCTTCACAACTGTTTCAAAAATATTGCGACGTCCTTCTTGGATGAATTGTCCTAAAGAGTGCAAATCAGTTGAGAAGTTTGCGCTTGAAGGATAAATGCCTTTTTGGTCTTTTCCTTCAGATTCACCATACAATTGTTTCCACCATTCTGAGAAGTATTGCATTCCTGGTTCATAGTTGATCAACAACTCAGTTACTTTGCCTTTACGGTAAAGAATGTTGCGCATTGCTGCGTATTGGTAAGCTTCGTTTTCTTCTAGTTTGTCGCTTGAGTATGCTTTGCTTGCATCAGCGGCACCTTGCATCAATGCATCGATATCTGCACCACTAACAGCGATTGGTAACAAACCAACAGCAGTTAATACAGAGAAACGTCCGCCGATGTCATCAGGAATCACGAAAGTTTCCCAACCTTCTGCATCTGCTTCTACTTTAACTGCACCTTTTGCTTTATCTGTTGTAGCGTAGATACGTTTGTTTGCTTCTTCTTGTCCATATTTCTTAACAAGAAGCTCTTTGAATACACGGAACGCAATCGCTGGTTCAGTAGTTGTTCCAGATTTTGAAATAACGTTTACTGAAAAGTCGCGATCACCGATTACTTCGATCAAGTCAGCAATATATGTTGAGCTGATTGAATTTCCGGCAAAGAAGATTTGTGGTGCTTTTCTTGTGTTGCTATCTAATAAATTGAAGAATGTGTGATTCAAGAAGTCGATCGCTGCACGAGCGCCTAAATAAGAACCACCGATACCGATAACAACTAATACTTCAGAATCAGATTGGATTTTTTTAGCTGCTTCTTTGATACGTGCAAATTCTTCTTTGTCATAGTTCGTTGGTAAATCGATCCAGCCGCGGAAGTCGCTTCCTGCGCCAGTACCTTCCCGTAATTCGTTGTGGGCTGCTGTTACTTGGCTTTGCATGTACCCTAACTCTTGTTCGTTGACAAACGGTGCTACTTTTGAATAGTCAAAATGAATGTGTGCCATTTGTTCTCCTCCTTATAGGTTTACTCTACAGGTAATACTTTACGTTTTTTTTTATTATTTTTCAAGCAAATAAACAAAATGCTGACAATATTTCCAAGAAAGTTTCATTTTTCAAACTAAACCTTCTGCTGCCATTGCTTTGGCAACTTTTTCAAATCCAGCAACATTTGCTCCAAGAAGCAGATTTTTTTTGTCGCCGTACTCGGCTGCTGTTTGGCGACACGTATGGTAAATCGTTTCCATGATTTGATCCAGCTGCTCATCCACTTGCTCTCTTTCCCAAGTCAATCGCTGGGCGTTCTGACTCATTTCTAAAGCAGATACTGCTACTCCTCCAGCATTAGCAGCTTTTCCTGGACAATACCACACGCCTGCTTCATGAAGAACAGAAACAGCTTTTACTGTACATGGCATATTAGCGCCTTCTGCTACGATTTTGATCCCATTTTCTACTAAGATTTCGGCCAAGCTTTCGTCTATTTCATTTTGAGTAGCACATGGCAAAGCGATATCCGCTTTTTCTTTCAATGTCCAAACAGATTCTCCAGCATGATAAATAGCAGAAGGACGTTGGTTTGCGTATTCCGTCAAACGTTGTCTATTGATTTCTTTGACTTCTTTCAATAGTTTCACATCTATTCCTTCTGGATCATAGATGTACCCGCTAGAATCTGAACATGTAACAACTTTCCCGCCTAGCTCTTGCACTTTTTCGATTGCATAAATGGCTACATTCCCGCTTCCGGAAACAAAAACTGTTTTTTGATTAAATGAATCTTTTTCTTCGTTCAATAGATGTTTGACATAATACACTAATCCATAACCAGTAGCTTCCGTACGTATCTTACTTCCCCAAAAATCCAAAGGTTTACCTGTCAACACACCAGTATCATATTTTTTCAATCGTTTATATTCGCCGAACAAATAGCCGATTTCTCTAGCTCCTACACCGATATCTCCCGCAGGAACATCAATCGATGGGCCGATATGTTTTGACAATTCCAGCATGAAACTTTGACAAAAACGCATGATCTCATTATCAGATTTTCCTTTAGGATCGAAGTCACTTCCGCCTTTTCCTCCACCGATTGGCAGACCGGTTAAACTATTCTTGAAAATCTGTTCAAAAGCCAAAAATTTCAAGATACTTAGATTGACACTAGGATGGAAGCGCAATCCACCTTTATAAGGGCCGATAGCTGAGTTGTATTGGATACGGTACCCTCTATTTACTCGCCAGTTTCCTTCATCATCTTGCCAAGGCACTCGAAATTGAATAACTCTTTCTGGTTCCGTTAAAAGTTCTAAGATATTCTTTTCGATATATTCGGGATGAGTGTCCAAAAAAGACATAACCGTGGGCATGAATTCATCGATTGCTTGTAAAAATTCTTCTTGCCCTTGATCCTTTTGATGTAGCTTTTCTTGAATTGCTTGAACATATTCTGTTGCGTTTGTCATCGTTCCACGCTCCTTTGCTTATCTTCCCTCATTTTAGCTCATTTTCTCTTTTGGCTCAAAACATTTTTTTCTGTTTTCTTTCTTCAGATATGCTACACTTTCCTTGAGGTGAGGGAATGGAAAAACTGTATGATGTGATCGTAGTCGGCGCTGGAACAAGCGGGATGATGGCAGCGATCAGTGCAGCTGAACAAGGCGCACGCGTACTCTTGATCGAAAAAAACAAAAAAGCAGGAAAAAAACTACTGATGACAGGTGGTGGTCGGTGCAATGTTACGAACAATCGTCCTGTTGATGATTTGATTGCACATATTCCTGGAAATGGAAAGTTTTTATATAGTACGTTTGCGCAATGGAATAATTTCGATATCATGAACTTCTTTGAATCACAAGGCGTACATTTAAAAGAAGAGGATCATGGACGGATGTTTCCTGTAACAAATAAATCAAAAACGATTATCGAAGCATTGCTCAATCGTCTGAAAGAACTAGATGTGACGCTTCTATTCTCTACTCGAGTAGAGAAATTGATCCACAAAGAACATAAAATTTACGGTATACGCACGGAATTCGAAGAGTTCCATGCTCCTGCCATTATCTTAACAACTGGTGGACGGACTTATCCATCTACTGGTTCTACTGGAGATGGGTACAAGATCGTGAAGCGAGTGGGTCACACGGTGACGCCTCTTTATGCGACAGAGTCCCCCTTGATATCGGATGAACCGTATATTCAGGAGAAAACACTTCAAGGGCTTTCTTTACAAGACATCACTTTACGCGTTTTAAATAAAAAAGGTCGTGTATTGACTGAACATACGATGGATTTACTTTTCACCCATTTCGGTATTTCTGGTCCGGCTGCACTGCGTTGTTCAAGTTTTGTCAATAAAGAATTAGAGAAAACGGGAGAACCAGTGACACTTTCTCTGGATTGTTTCCCTACACAAACCAAACAAGAGCTTATTCATATATTGACAGAAAAAAGTAAAGCAACCAAAAAGAACTTGGTCAATGCTTGGCATGGTATATTGCCTGAGCGATTGTTAGTTTTCTTTCTTGAGCGGCTTGAAATGGATCATCTGACAGGACAACAAGCCTCTCAAAAACAAATTCAAGATTTTGTTCAACTATGCAAAGAGTTTAAGCTATCAATCAACAAAACTTTTCCTATTGAGAAATCATTTGTAACTGGCGGAGGGGTTTCTCTAAAGGAAATTTATCCTAAAACATTGGAGAGTAAAATCATTGATGGTCTGTATTTTGCGGGAGAATTACTGGATGTCAATGGTTATACTGGCGGCTTTAATATCACAGCGGCTTTTGCTACAGGGCATGTAGCAGGAATGAATGCCGGGCAAAGAGCATAATGTATAAAAAAGAAAGAAGGAGACTGGACAAACAACATCCCGGCCTCCTTCTTTCTTTTATACGTATGATTTATTGTTTTATATCTGCAAATTGTCCGCTCGTTAATGCACAGATATCTTGAGGTGCTAACTCCATCTGTAGCCCTCTTCTGCCAGCCGAGACAATGATTTGTTCATAGCTTTCTGCAATTTGATCTAAATAAGTAGGAAATAGTTTTTTCATACCTATAGGCGAGCAGCCACCACGTATGTATCCGGTCGTTGCTTCCAAATCTTTTAAATGGAGCATTTCTACTTTTTTATTCCCTGAAACTTTTGCTAATTTTTTTAGATTCAATTCGGCTTCTCCCGGTATCACAGCAACAAGAGGCCCCGTCACATTGCCCACAGCAACCAGTGTTTTAAATATACGAGATTGGCTTTCTGGAAGCTGTTCAGCGACCGATGACGCACTTAGGTGGCTTTCGTCCCACTCATATTCGTGCTCTGTATAGGGAATCTTTTTTTGTTCGACCATACGGATTGCATTCGTTTTTACTATTTTTTTCTTTGCCAAAAAATATCACCTCAAACTTGTTCTACAACGGTTCATTTAATAATTGAATAATTTGCTTCAATGCTTTGACCGGTAATTGTCCTGGAGCAGAAGTAGAATCGCTGCTTAAGGAACCAAATGTCATAACGGAACCCGTCGTTCCGCCAGCCAGACGAGAAATTTTACCAAGATTTCCCATGGACATCGTAATAATAGGCATGGAGACAAAAGCATTTGCCCGTCTAGTCAACTCCATCAACCGCAAAACATCTCGTTCATTATTGGGAGTTACTGCCAGTTTTCCGATATCGGCTCCAAAATGTTCCATAACATTCAATCGGTAAAGCAAGACAGGGTCTGCTGGTGTTTCTTTAAAATCATGACTACTGATAATTAAAGGAATGTTTAAAGACTTGATTTCCTCTATCAGTCTTTTTCCTAGACTTTCTACTTTGAACAACTCGATATCGACCATATCTACTAATCCTGTGTGTATCACATGTTCATAAAGGTCGCGATACTGACGGATCGATATGTCTTGTTCTCCGCCTTCAGCTAAGGTACGAAACGTAAATAATAACGGCAGTCCATCAAGCATCTCATGGATAAGAACCAATGTTTCTGCTACTTCATCAAAAGAAAAAACTTCACGATAATGATCGACTCGCCATTCGACTAAATCGGCCCCTGCTTCACGTGCAAGAACTGCTTCACGTAATACTTCCTCTCGGACGGCCCCGATAAGAGGCGCACAAATCTTTGGTCTACCGCTTCCTATATTCAATCCCTTTACCCGAACCATTCTGCATCGCTCCTTCTAATGGTTATTTTTAATTTGATAAACAAACACTTTCAGATAATTGCCTTCTAAAAAGGTATCCGTCGTCTGGAAATCTTTTGGCAGACGATATAAAGCAAGTTGTTCAAAAGAAACATTTTTGGCATGGAATTCCTCTTCAATCATTGTTTGGAATTGTTCTATCGAGACATTCGCAGCATTTGTAGACGCAATAAGTATCCCGTCTTCTGCTAAAATATCCAGACTATCCTTGACCAGTTCCCCATAATCTTTTGCTACGCGAAAGACTTTTTTCTTATTTCTGGCAAAACTTGGTGGATCCAATACAATCATGTCATATAAAAATTGTTTTCTTTTGGCGTATTTGAAATACTCGAATACGTCCATAACAATGATTTTTTGCTGATCGACATCCAAACCATTCACTTCAAACTGTTCCTGTGTTTTTTTTAAACTGCGTTTTGCTAGATCGACACTTGTTGTTTCGATTGCCCCTCCCATTGCGGCAGCAACAGAAAAGGCGCCGGTATAACTAAACATGTTCAAAACTGTTTTCCCAGAAGCGAAACCTTCTGCTAATGATCCCCGTACTTCTTTTTGGTCTAAAAAGATCCCAGTCATTAATCCTTCATTTAAATAAACGGCAAATTTTACTCCGTTTTCTTTTACGATCAAGGGTTCCGGTGCCTCTTTTCCGTAAATGAACTGGCTCTCAGGCAGATTTACTGATTCAAATCGAATTTTCTCATAGCCTCCTACGATTTCCGGGTAGATTTCACGAAAAGCTTGAATCAATAATTCACGATGTGCATATAACGTTTCGTTATACCAAGAAAAAACAGCATAACCTGCATAATAATCAACAATCAGACCGCCGATCCCGTCTCCTTCTCCATTGAATATACGAAAAGCGGTAGTAGAATCATCTGAAAAAAAGAAAGTTCTTTTTTCTTTTGACTTCACAAAAAATTCTTCAAAAAAAGATTGATCAAATGGGATGTTCTGCTGGCTCAATACCCAACCGATTCCCTTATTCTGCTTTCCTAGATATCCTTTTGCGATAAATTGGTTTTGCGAATCAACTAATTCCACCCATTGCGTGGTTTCTTTTTGGGGATGAGCAAGGTCTTCTTTTTGGATCAGTGGATATCCTTTTTTCAATCGATTGCTTGCTCTTTTTTTTACTTTTACTTTCATTCCTTCACCTGCTTTAGCTTTCTCTTCCCAAGTATAACAAAAAACATAGGACTTGTCTTACTGCTCATTTTTTCATGAAGCTTAAAGAAAACCTTAATGAAACAGCATAAACTTCTGGTTTCAATTGACACTATATTGTCATACTAGTAAAATAAATGAGAATAAGTGAGCTGTGTAACATGGTTTCATGACACTTCTGTGATTAAGAAGTGCAGAAAGGAAGATTATCTTGAAATGTATAAAAACACCTGCCTTTTTGAATAAGAGGCTCGGATTTTTTTCTTTACTAGTCGTTTTACTTTGGTTGAAAACGATTTTTGCCTATTTAGTTGATTTCCATCTCGGAATCGAAAGTGGCATTCAATACTTTATCTTGTTTATCAACCCTATTGCAACTACATTGTTATTACTTGGAATTGCTCTTTATATCAGACGCCCTAGAGTTTCTTATATCACGATGATGGTCATTTATTTTCTTTTGACATTGCTTGTTTTTTCGAATGTCACTTATTATCGAGAATTCACGGACTTCATTACGATCAACACGATTTTAGGTGCTGGGAAAGTAGCGAGTGGTCTGGGAGAAAGTGCCATTCGACTGTTTCGCCCATATGATGTGATCTATTGGATCGATTTTATTATCTTGACTGTTCTGCTGATTGCAAAAAAAATCAAGTTGGACCCTCGCCCGATCCGAGCAAGAATGGCTTTTGCGATCTCTACATTAGCAGTTATGATTTTCTCAGGAAATCTTTTTATGGCGGAAGCTGATCGTCCAGAATTGCTGACTCGAACATTCTCTCGTGATTATTTGGTCAAATATCTTGGCTTGAATGCTTTCATGGTTTATGACGGTGTTCAAACTTACCAGACAAACCAAGTGCGGGCAGAAGCAAGTCCCAATGATATGAAAGAAGTAGAAAATTATGTAAAAGAACATTATGCAGCACCAAATGACGATTTGTTCGGGCTCGCTAAAGGAAAAAATGTGATTTATATCCATTTAGAAAGCTTCCAGCAATTCCTGATCGATTATAAATTGACAGATGAGAATGGTCTCCAGCATGAAGTTACACCTTTCATCAATAGTCTTTACCACAGCAACAGCACGTTCAGTTTTGACAACTTTTTCCATCAAGTAAAAGCAGGAAAAACAAGCGATGCGGAAACGCTGATGGAAAATTCATTGTTTGGCTTGAATCAAGGCTCCTTGTTCACACAATTAGGCGGAAAAAATACTTTCCAAGCTGCACCTGATATTTTAAGTCAAACACAAGGTTACACTAGTGCGGTATTCCATGGGAACGCTGGTACATTCTGGAATCGAAACGAGACATACAAGAATTTAGGATATGATTATTTCTTTGATTCTTCTTATTATGATGTTAATGATGACAATTCGTTCCAATACGGGTTGCATGATAAACCATTTTTCCAACAATCCGTACAATACTTGGAACGTCTGCAACAACCATTTTATTCAAAATTCATTGCTGTATCTAACCATTATCCTTATTCAAAATTCACCAATGACGAAGCAGGATTCCCGTTAGCCAATACAAATGATGAAACGATCAACGGTTACTTTGCGACAGCCAATTATTTAGATACCGCCGTACAAGAATTCTTCAATTATTTGAAAGAAAGCGGCTTGTATGATAATTCAGTCATCGTCCTTTACGGTGACCATTACGGTGTCTCGAATTCAAGAAATAAAAATCTAGCTGAATTAGTTGGAAAAACAAGTTCTACTTGGACAAACTACGACAATGCACAAATGCAGCGTGTCCCTTATATGATCCATATCCCTGGACAAACACAGGGCGGAATCAATCACACTTACGGCGGACAAGTTGATGCCTTGCCTACATTACTTCACTTACTAGGTGTAGATACAAAAAATTATATTCAGTTAGGACAAGATCTATTCTCGAAAGATCATGAACAGCTTGTTTCTTTCCGTGATGGTGATTTTGTTACACCAAAATATACTTACTACGGTGGTACGATCTATAGTAACGAAACTGGTGAAGCTATTACTGAACCTACTGAGGAAGTACAGAATGAAATTGATTCACTGAAAGAAAAAGTTGATAAACAGTTAGCTGTTTCTGACCAAATCAATAATGGTGATCTTCTTCGGTTCTATACGAATAGTGGATTAGACCCAATTGATACCAGTGATTATGACTACAAGAATGGCTTAGAGAAATTAAAAGAAGCTGAAAAATCTCTTGGTGACAAGTCAACTAGTGTCTTTAGTGAACACAAGGGACAATCAACTGTTGATCTTTATAAAACGCAAACGTACCAAGAACTTCACGGAACGACCACAAGTTCTTCCGAATGATAAAATAAATTTAAAAGGAGCAGCGACAAAATTATTGTCGCTGCTCCTCTTTTCGAATAAACAGTGTTCAAAAGCTTGCATCTACGGTAATAGAATAGGGCAGCTTCTTCACAACCTCTTGCTTTTTACAAAATATTTTCTGGTTTTAATTCGTGATTTCACTAAAGGAATTTCATACTTTATTCATATTCATTTTCTATACTTTTTATAGAGGTGAAAAGTATGAAAATAATCCGCTATGCTACTGCTCGATTAATTTATTACAAAAAGCAGACAATACTCTATTGTTTATTTTCAAGCTTTTCTGCTTTTTTATTGATAGCATGCCTGACTCTTTACCATTTGCAATCGGCTTTAGCCAATCAAGTCCAAGATCGGCTTTCATTTATTGGCGCTTCTGCATCTACAGAGCTTCTTCCGGCTTTAGAATTAGCTAGCCGATTTTATATAAAAGGCATATTCAGTTTATTTTTTCTATTTGCCTTCCTTTTTATCTTTTTCTTTTACTATTCAGTCAGGCAAAACAAGCAGGAATTGATCAATTGGCGCCTGACTGGTCTTTCTAAAACCAAATTATTCCTTTTCATTTTCTGGCAGCTGTTCTTTCCTCTCTTTCTTTGTTGTATCTTGGTTTTATTGTGGATCGTCAGCTTCCAGTCAGTTTATGAAGCGCTTCTTCAAAGGATCAATTTTCTTGTCTTAAAGACTACTGAACTGCCAGATATCCGTGATATCTTGACTTCGGTAAGCGGACTTACAATTCCGATGGATCAACAGACTTTTTTTACCATCGATTTCCAAAATGATCTTTTTTTCACAGATATACTTAAGGGATTTGCCCAAACTCTTATTGGGCTCAGTGGATGCTGTCTCATTCTTAGTCTATTCCCTTTCACTTTTTTTATCCATCATTTGCAAAGTAGGAGGCCTGGACGTAATGAAACCTGAATATTTGATTCATGCTGAACACTTGACCGTTATTTTGTGTCCTCTCGAAAAACAGCATAAAATATTGGAGCACTTGAAAAAAGAGGTTCTTGTTGCAAAACTGGATAATTTTGCGATCATCCAAAAAAATTGGCCGATGTTTCCTTATCTGAATCTTAAAGACCATGTCCTGTTGGATGTACCGGAAAAAGAAATCAAACAAGATCGTTTGGCCTATCAAGAAAAACTTGATATCTCTCCTTCCTTGCTTAATTGTGCGGCAGCTGAGTTGACGTCTTTTGAAAAAGTAAAGCTGCAATTACTTCATGCCTTGCTTTCCAAGCGAAACAATATTGTTATTGAAGATACATTTGATGAACTTAGTGTATTGGAGATCCAAGAGCTACTCCACTTGCTTTCTTATTTAGCTCATGAAGAAAATCAAGGTATCTTACTCTTTACTCATGATGCTACTATTGCTCAAAGTCCTTATATTGATCGTTTAGAGCCCGCGGGCTAAATCAATCATTTTATAGTAAAAACAAGCGGTATAGAAGATCGATTCATGATCTTTTATACCGCTTGTTTTTTACTCTTTTTTGATTTCTACGTCAGGCAAACGAACAGCGAATTTTGTTCCTTTTCCTAGTTCGCTTTCTACTTCTAATTTTCCTTTATGCAAGCGTACAAGTTGCTGCACGATTGGTAAACCTAATCCTGATTCACCATATTTTGTATTTTTTCTTGAAGGATCTACTTTATAATAACGATCCCAGATACTTTTCATTTGTTGTTCAGACATTCCAATTCCCGTATCTTCAATCGTGATGATCGTTTCAAGATAGCCTTTTTCTAAAGTAATCGTGATTTGGCCGTTTTCAGTAAACTGTATCGCGTTTTGAATAATATTGACCATGATTTGGACAAATCGGTCATAATCAGCGTAAACATCAATATCATCAACGGCTTTCAATGTCAATGTATCTCCTGCTGCTTCTGCTTTAGCTTCTAACTGTGCAACAATATTTTTCAATGTTTCTGTTCCATTGAATTTTTTAATGACCATACTGATTTGATTCGTACGGATTTTTTCATAATCCAAGTTTTCATTCACCAAACGGATCAGACGCTCTGTTTCATTTTTCATCAATTTAATCGCGTTTTCTCGCTGATTTTCAGGGATTGCATTGTATTCTAACCCTTCCAGAAGTCCGTTGATTGTCGTAAGAGGTGTTCTCATCTCGTGAGAAGCATCTGCCATAAATTGTCTTCGACGATTTTCTTGTTCTTCAATTTCTGCTTGAGATTCTTTCAATGAATTCGTCATTTTATTGAAATCATCTGCTAACTCATCAAATTCATCTTTGTCATGTACGGGGAGCTGTACATCAAAATTACCATTCGTCACTTCTTTCGTCGCATTCCTTAACCGATTGATACGCTTAACTTGGAATGCTGCAAAAGCATAGCTGGCAATAACTGCAACGATACTGGAAAAAATAAATCCTTTGAACAGGTTCAGTGTAATTGGACGAACGCTGTTATCGATATTTCGCGCAGGTTGACTAACTACAAGTGCTCCATAGAATTCATGATTCAAATTAAATGGCACAAGTGCGTAAGAGGTCGCCTGTGCTTGTCCTAAAATATTTTTATTCGATGTGAATTTTTCTTGACGTCCATTCCTCAGATTTTTCCATTGATCAGCTGTTAAGGTAAAATTCAGTAAAGCTGTATTAGTCGGATAAATGACACGTTCGTTTTTATCGATAAATATAAAGTTCACATTTTGTTCTGTCAGTACTTGCTCTGTCAGCAGCAATGCATTTTGAAACGCCTGATCTTGACTAAACTGCGGGAGCGTATCGGCATAGGTTTGCGTTGTCTTTTCAACTGATTCAGCATATCCAAACAGTTGCTGGTAATTGTTTTCTTCAATCGTTTGTTTTGTCAGTTGTGTAAAAGAAACTCCAACGATCAATAAGATCAACGCGACCATTCCGCAAAAAGCTAAGAGTTGCTGATACAAATAACGCATTAGGCAACACCAGAATCATCGAATTTGTAGCCGACTCCCCAAACAGTTTGGATGACTTGTGGTCCGACCTTTTCGATTTTTTGTCGTAATTTCTTGATATGGGCGTCCACTGTCCGTTCATCACCAAAGTACTGATAATCCCAGACTAATTCAAGCAACTGCTCCCGAGAGAATACTTGACGTGGTTTTTTTGCTAAAGTAAACAATAGATCGAACTCTTTAGGCGTCAGTCCTTCAATTGGCCGGTTGTCCAGATACGCTTCTCGTGTTTTCGTATTCATCTTGAAATGACTAGTCTCGATATCAAAATGATCATCTGAAACTGCTGCTTCTTCTCTTGCTTCTGCCAACTCACTACGGCGATGCAAAGCTTTCATTCGAGCAATAAGCGTCAGAGGACTGAAAGGTTTTGTGACATAATCATCTGCCCCCATCTCTAAGCCGATCACCTGATCGCTTTCAGAATCTCTAGCTGTCAGCATGATAATCGGCACAGTACTTGAAACTTTGCGGATCTCTCTTCCTACTAGCATACCGTCCAGTGTGGGCAAATTCAGGTCTAGTGTAATCATATCCCAATGTTGTGGGTTTTCTAAAAAGGCATCGAGCCCTTCTTTTCCATCATACTTGAAAGTTGCTTCCCAACCTTCATTTAAGAAAAACATCTGCATCATTTCAGAAACAGATTGATTATCTTCAATCATTAAAATATTCATTATCGTTCCCTCCAGTTTCCAGGTCATATTTCTGTAATTTCTTTTCTGTCATAATAAAAATAGGCATAATTGGAAATACTAGCAGAAGCATTTCAATCAGAAAATAATTCGTATGCCCAGATGTCTTTAAATAATAGCCGATCAATGCCATCAGTAAGCCCATAAGAAAAAACCAGTTTCCGCTTGTCTTTTGAGCCAGCCGCCAATGAGCGTCTGTTTTTGCGGCAAGAGGCGAATGATACCCATAAAAAGGCAGATTTCCTTTTGAGGGCAGAATCCGAAAAAGACTGCCAATTATTAAGAATAAGATACCAATACTGAAAAAAATCATTCTTTCCCTCCTAAATTCTCTTCTTATAGTATACTCTAAATTGTTGACTGAACCAATATGTTCAGGAATTCTTCACGAAAGGTTTGTCTTTTGTTCATTCTTTGTTAAGATAAACTTATTCCAATAAAAAAGGAGTTTTATTTGTGTCAAATTATCGTGCAATCACTTTCTTTGATCTTGATGGAACATTACTAGATGCGAAATCAAAAATCACACCCGAAGTGGCAAAAGCTATGAACGCATTAAAAGAAAACAATGTTCTCCCCGTCATCGCTACAGGACGTACAGAAGCAGAAATCCACTCTATCATGGAAGATGCGGGCATTACTTCTGCGGTCACCATGAATGGTTCTTTCATTCGAGTAGACGGCGAAGAAATCTATTCTCAAACATTTTCTTCAGAAGAATGTCAAAAAATGTATGATCATGTACAGTTGAACGGTCATGAACTTTCTTACTATAACGATCAGAAAATCTGGTGTACCGGTCATAGCCAAACAATGATCAATGCTTACGACTTCATTCATTCAGATGTTCCGGAAATTGATCCTTTAGGCTTTAAAGAAAACACAGTAAATATGTTGCTGATCTTATCTCAATCAGGTGACGAATACTATCACGAACATTTTCCTGAGCTAACTTTTTATCGGAATGGTCCTTACTCGATCGATACAGTGAAGAAAGGAATCTCAAAAGGGGCAGGTGTCAAACGTCTGCAAAAAGAACTTCAGCTGGAAAAAGTTCCTACTTTTGGATTTGGCGATGGTCCGAATGATTTTGCCTTGTTGGAAGCTTGCGACAACAAAATCGCTATGGACAACGCCTATGACGGATTAAAAGAACTTTCTACCTTTATCACAAAGAAAAATACAGAAGGCGGAATTGTCCACGCATTGAAGTATTTTGATCTGATTTAAGATCTTTTTTTGAAGCTACCTCTTTTCTTAAGAAAATCGCTTATTTTTTCTTAAGAAAGGGGCAGTTATTATATAAATAATGGGATATGATTCGCTTTTTTATTGAATTTATCCCAATATATGCTATACTAATTTTGTATGAAAAATACACGTAACCCTTGTTAGCTAACGGGGACGTTACGGATTCGACAGGCACAGTCGAGCTTGAATTGCGTTTCGTAGGTTACGTCTACGTAAAAACGTTACAGTTAAATATAACTGCTAAAAACGAAAACAACTCTTACGCTTTAGCTGCCTAAAAACAGTTAGCGTAGATCCTCTCGGCATCGCCCATGTGCTCGAGTAAGGGTCCTAACTTTAGTGGGATACGTTTCAACTTTCCGTCTGTAAGTTGAAAAAGAGAACATCAGACTAGCGATACAGAATGCCTGTCACTCGGCAAGCTGTAAAGTGAATCCTTAAATGAGTTGACTATGAACGTAGATTTTTAAGTGGCGATGTGTTTGGACGCGGGTTCGACTCCCGCCGTCTCCATATATGTATGGTTGAGACAGATAAACATGTATGAAAAACGTTGTTAAATCAACGTTTTTTTATTTTGGTCAAGGAGAGAAAAGTAGAGAAATACAAAATTTTTTGCATTGATTTTGCATTCAAAAAAACATTCAAACATTTAGAAATCCCCAATACGTATTCAGGAAAATCTATTTTAAGGTTTACAAAAAGAACTTTTGTTCGTACACTCTTTTTGAGGTGAACTTTTATGCTGATGGAAGGAAAAACACAATTATGGTTTAAGCATGTTCCTTCAAATAAGTTTTTTTAATTATTATTTGTCAAATTAAGCGAGACAAAACTTTCCATTTACGTAACTCAAAAAAACTTCTAATGGTGTTTGGTAATTTAGTGATTTTCTAGG
>NZ_BEHC01000044.1:31152-73437 GCF_003112495.1 Enterococcus sp. H57 | reverse complement strand
GATCTTTAATTTAAGTTCAAAAGTATACTTAGCCATAAAAAATACCGACCTCCAAAAGTTAGATTTTTTGGTCTAACTTTTGGGGGTCGGTACATTTGTCACAGCCCTTTTTTAGGGATAAGCATTATTTTTTAGGCTTCAACGGCAATTGGACTTTAAAATCGACTCCTTGTGGAAGATAATTGGATACAGAAATTTGTCCATGATGCTGTTCGATTACCTGTTTTGCAATTGCCAAGCCAAGCCCGTATCCGCCAGTCTCTTTCGCCCTAGATTGATCTTCCCGATAAAATCGATCAAAAATCCTTGCTTGATCTTCTTCACTGATAGAAGGGCCAGTATTCTTTACGTGAATCAGCCATTCTTTATGGTTAACAGATGAGTCCAAAATGATCTTATCTTCTGGATTCGTATATTTTAATGCATTATCCAGCAAAATAACCAAAACTTGATGGATTTTTTTTTCGTCAATTGGTACTTCTAATGTTGCATCGTTATGGAGAATAAACTCTTTTCCATCTATGGTGGCCATCTCTTGAAATGGTTTAACAAGTTGTTCGATATATTCTTGTGTATTGATCATTTGCTTTGAAAGCAGCTGCTGATCAGAATCATTCCGAGCGATTGTCAGCAAATCCGAAGTCAATCCAGTGAGGCGCCTCGTCTCTGACAATGCTTGAGCGATGCTTTCGGATTCTTCAATAATAGTATGATTAGGCTTGGTAAAAAGATGTTCCAAACTATTTTGAATAATCGTTAACGGTGTGCGCAATTCATGAGAAGCATTCTCAACAAATTCTTTTTGTCTTCTCCAAGAAAGAATAATAGGGCGCATGCTTAGACTAGACAAGTAATAACTGATACCAATAGAGAGAATCCAAAAAACAATCATACACAAAATCATAATCGTGCGAAAAGTCGCTAATGAATTCTTGATTTGATTTGTATTTTCTAAAATTTGGATGTAGGCAACGCCATCTTGATTCGTCTCCGCTTTTTTCGTAATCGAACGGAAAGAGAGGGCAGATGAGCCACTGTCTTCATTTAATTCAATATTTTGGATGGTATTCAGATTTTTCGTATCCATTTTTAATTCTTTGATTTGGTTGAAACGCCCACCAATAGCTGCTTTATTCAATATCTCACCATTTTTAGACCACAAGATCACTTGAGTGTTAAAACGGTCATTTGATGGTTCCATTAATGGCTGTTCCATGTTTGTTCTGTTTTGTTCCGTTTGAGTCGGGTTTAAAAAGGGATCGCCTTGCTGATATCTTTGTATCTCTAATTGTACTGTTCGAGAATCAAAATTTATTTTCTCTAATGACAGATCTGTTTCTCTGTATGCAGATTGGTTTAATATCTGTAAAGTAATGAATCCCAAAAGAAAAAAGATAAAAGCAAATGCTGCTACATTTGTCGCAAAAAAGCGACTACGTTGCTTTCGTGTAATATCTCCATTCATTGCATCACACCCTTTGCAGTATATAACCGACATTACGTAAGGTTTTGATTTCTTTATCCAATCCAGTACTTCGCAGATGTTTTCGTAAGTTGCTCATATAAACTTCAATAACTGTAATCGTCGTATCAGAATCAAATCCCCAGATCCGGTCAAATATCTGCTCTTTTGTCAAAATGATTCCCTTATTTTGTAAAAAATAAACGAGCAATTCAAACTCTTTTCCTTGTATGGGCAAAACTTGTTCTTTATACAAGACTTCATTGCTTTTTAAATCACAACTGATATCCTTATACTTCAGAACATTTTCATCAAAGAGACCTAGCGAGCGTTTCAATAATGCTTTCACGCGCATGATCAGTTCTTCTCGATAGAAAGGTTTTGTTAGATAATCATCTGCACCTCGTTCAAATCCTTCAATCTTATCTTCCAAACTATCTTTTGCAGTCAAAATCAATACTGGAGTCTGTATTTTTTCTTTCCGTATTTTTGCTAACACTTCATATCCATTCATTTCCGGCATCATCAAATCCAAGATTGCAAGATCATAAACTCCACTTTCCAACTCGAACAGTCCTTCACTACCATCATAAACTTGTGTTATCTCGCCGATTGCAGCGAGTATTTCTTTTATATTATTGGATAATACTTTATCGTCTTCTACTACTAATAGTTTAATCATTTTCCCACCTCATTGATTTGGTCACTTTAGTTTATCATGGAAAGCATAAATAAGGCTTAAATAAATTTTTTATGACTCATGTTAAGGTTTTATCGAAAGATGTCTTAGACAATTTATTGATAAGAAAAAAAACAACATAAGTGACAAAATGTCACTTTGGAGTTACACTATTCAACGAGTGACATTTTGTCACTATCAATCTATCATAGGGAGGAAAAACAAATGTTTCTAGCTATCAAAGAAATTCGCTATTCTAAATTACGATATGGCTTGATCGTCGGTATTATGTTCTTGATTGCGTATGTCGTATTCATGTTGTCAGGACTAGCGAATGGACTTTCAGAAGAGTTTAAAAAAGCAATCGATGATTGGGACGCACAAGAGATTGTTTTATCGGAGGATGCAAATCAAGTATTTGCAGCTTCACAATTAACAAGAGGAGATCTGAAATACATTGAAGAAGGAGAGAAAGCACCAATCGGATTGTACAGCGGAGCAATCAAAGGAAAAAACAAAGAAAATGTTACAGTTTTCGGCACAACGAAAGAAGCATTTTTATTACCAAAACTCACGAAAGGGCATGAACTTAAAACAAAGAATGAAATCATCATCTCTCAAAATCTGGCTGATTCAGGCTATAAAATTGGAGATACGATCAAAATTGGCAGTTACGACGATCCTTTGACGATTGTCGGTATCTTTCCTGAAACTTATTACACAGTTTCTCCCGTCATCTATGCGTCCCTAGATACGTGGACTGCTTTGAAGTATGGACAACAGCCGTTTGCTTCTGAAGAAGAACAGCCGATCAATGGGATCGTAATAAAGGATTCAGCTAAAATTTCGAAAGAAAAAGCATCGAAGGGTCTACAGTTATTAACTATTGGGACATTCATTGAAAGTATTCCTGGCTATTCTGCCCAAAATATGACCTTAAATGCGATGATATACTTTTTGTTCTTAGTGGTTGCTGCTGTGGTCGGTATTTTCATGTACGTGATGACACTTCAGAAGACTGCTATTTTTGGAGTAATGAAAGCACAAGGGATCAAAAATTTCTTCATCGCTAAATCTTTAGTAGCACAGTCCTTTATTGTTGGGGTGGTAGGCGTTCTGCTTGCTCTTTTGTTTGCTTATTTGACTAGTCTGATTTTACCAAGCGCGATGCCTTTTGCTGTTTTTTGGTCACAATGGTTGCTATATAGTGGGATTTTGATCATTGTTGCAATGCTAGGCGGATTGTTTTCGATACGTACGATAACCAAAGTAGACCCAATTACAGCAATAGGAGGTTAATAAAAATGAAAAAAATATTAACGATGAAAAAAGTTACCAAAACATTTGGTTCTGGTCATACAAAGGTCTCAGCTTTGAAAGCAATTGATTTTTATGTAAAGGAAGGAGAATTCGTCAGCATCATTGGTCCTTCTGGTTCAGGTAAAAGTACTTTCCTTACCATTTCAGGAGGATTGCAAACACCGACTTCCGGAGAAATAGTGATCAACGGTCACTCTCTAACTGAGCTTCCAGAAAAAAAACGAGCAGATTTACGCTTTAAAGAAATTGGATTTATTCTCCAAAGCTCTAATTTGATTCCTTTTTTAACGGTAAAGGAACAATTTGAACTAGTTGACCAAGTTACTTCAAAAAAAGAAGATTCAACAAAAATCGATTCCTTGCTGCAATCTTTAGATATCCAGTCACTTAAAAATAGTTATCCTAAAGACCTTTCTGGTGGAGAAAGACAGAGAGTGGCAATTGCTCGCGCTTTATATAATGAGCCAAGCTTGATCTTAGCAGACGAACCAACAGCTAGTTTGGATACAGATCATGCATATGAAGTCGTCAAATTACTAGTTAAAGAAGCTCATGAGAAACAAAAAGCGACTATTATGGTTACTCATGATGTCCGTATGATTCAATGGAGTGATCGCGTTTATCGAATGGAAGATGGGTACTTGACAGAAGAAGAGAAAAAGAAGGAATGAATCCTTCATGACAATGAAGGGCTATCCACGTATAATCAGAGATAAAGGAGAGATGTGGATGCCAAAAGAAACTTTTTTCAATTTATCGAACGCAAAGAAACAGAGAATCGATGACCTATTACTGGAGATATTTTGCTCACAGCACATCAGCCAAGTCAAAGTCTCAGAGATCGTTGACAAGATAGGGATGTCGCGCGGTGCTTTTTATAAATATTTTCAAGATTTGGAAGATGCCTATTTGTATACGATCAAAAGCAGTTCTCACATAGTCCATCAAGATATCTTAAAATTCATTAGCGAAAACAAACAACATTTCTTTTTGGGGATCGAAAAATATTTAGAGTGGTGCTGCGACTTAGATCACGAAAGTATCTATTGGCAAAGGTTATACTTGTTAACCCAGCGAAATGATCAGCAGACAACCAAACGTAGAGAACTATCGGCTGATTCTCCAATGAACAAAAAATGGCTGGAATTATTAAGAATCAATCATTTCTCCATTCAATCGTCGGAAGAAGCAGTTAGTTTCCTATACTTTTCCATGTCCCTCGTAATGAACACATTGACGGATCTCATTGCAAATAATTGGACAAAAGAAGAGTTGTTAAAAGACTTTCGCTATAAATCTCGTTGGATTGCTGAAGGAATACAATAAAAAGAAACAGCTATGTGTATTTGTCCTGAAATTTTTATCAGGGTGGTTTATACATAGCTGTTTTTTGATTATTCATAACTCGAATAAGCGGATGAGTTCTTCTTCATTTGCGAATGACACATTATCATCAATCAATATATGAGGAACATGGGCATTCAAAATGGGTTGATTCGTAACGATCAGATCATACTCGAGAAGATTGTATTTCGACAGCTGATCTTCAGTAATAGCAGTTGTCTCAGAGTGAATTTTATGCACAGCAAGAATATCACTGATATATTCTTCAATATATTGACTATGTCGAAGACTTAAGTCACTGATGATCAGTATTTTTTTATCAGAAGTATAATGGTGAATTTCAGGATTACCGATAAGCATCCAAAAGATATAGCTAGATAAATAATAAATCAGATTCTGATTCAGTAGAGTGGAATAAAATTGAAGTTCTGCACGAAATCCAGCATATAGACGTATCTGGCGGTGTTGCATCTGCTGTGCAAAGTAAGTTGCACAGATCGTCAAATGAGTCGTATCGTATGGGAAAATACGGGAGAAAAAATAAATTTGCGTTAATAATTGAACAACATATTCTTCGTTTTTTTCTTTGCAATCAGAGGATGAAAACGAACAGTAGGACATATTTTTTCGTATCTGCTCACTGATTTCATTTTTTTCTTTCTCCGAAAATTCTGAAAAAATCGTATTGACAAAATAGTTCACTACTTTTATATAGCTGCTGTACTTCAATTTTCCTAAGAGATTTTTCAAGATTAAGAAGTCTTTTTTATCGATATTTATCAACTGTACATAAGAGTCTCCAGCTTTCCATTCAAATGGAGTTCCTTGGGATTCTCTCATGAGATGCACAACAAAATACATAATAAAGAAAGATTGCTCATATGGGCTTTCTTCCTGAAACAAATTCAACTGACAATTATTCTTGACCATAATTTCTTTGATCTTCTTTTTTTCGATTGGAAATGGCAGCGTGCGTCTTCCGTATTATTGGAAGGAACGTCTTATCCTACGGGGGGAGAAAATACACATGCCGTTATTTCCAGCCATCGAGGACTGCCTCAAGCAAAGTTGTTCACAGACTTACCGAAACTGACTTTAGGTGATTCTTTCTATATCGAAATCAATGGACGGACACTCGCTTATCAAGTCGATCAGATCAAGACGGTAGAACCGACTGATACAAAAGATCTGAGAATCGAAAAAGGGCAGGATTTCGTGACACTCCTAACTTGTACACCTTATATGGTCAACAGTCATCGCTTACTTGTCAGAGGGCACCGGGTTCCTTATCATGCAAAAGAAGTTCAAAAAGAAGTACAGAAAGTATCCGAGAACAAACGATTTTTCCTGTATGGATTGTTAGCTGCATGTATACTGATTTTCCTCCTTCTTATATATCTTTTTCGTCAATCGTTCAAAATAAGAAACAGAAGTTAGCTATTCCTCATTTCTATAATATATCTATTCGAATCGTTCCGTAAACAAACAGGCTGAAGTTTGAAAAAGAAAACTTCAGCCTGTTTTTATGATGATATCAAAGAGAGCCTATCAAACACTATCTTCCTCATTACTAAATGAGGATCTTTTCTTAAGTTTTCCGATATTCTTTAAGAAGGCCTTTTTGCATCAATTCTTGTTTGTTTTTCAAGTTGCGGATATTCTCTTCAAAATTTTGAGAATATATCACTGAGAATAACGTATTTAATACGTAATCGAAGGCAATTTGAGAGGAGAAAGTTGCTACTTTAGCAAAATCATATTCCTCCTGCGATATAACAAGACACATATCAGCCTGTTTGGCCATTTCTGAATGCTGATTTCCGGTAATCAGCAAGGTAGGGGCCTCTACATGCTTCAAATAGGTCATTATTCGTTCATAATGATGGATGCGACCGCTGTAGCTAATAAAAATGGCGCAATCCTCGCTAATCAAATTGGCTGCATTCCAAGAAGAATCACTGTATTCTTCGGCCATGATCAAAAACTTATTCAACTTGACCATTTTATTCTGGAATTTCCTTGCCGTGATTTGAGAATCACCTTTTGCAAAAAGAAAGATTCGCTGTGCCTTGTTCAATACTTTACCGATTTGATCTAAATCTTCATGTTCAATCTGCAATTGTGCTTTTTTTATTGACTGGATCGATAAATCCGCCATTTTCTTTGCAATTTGCTGAGTGCTATCTTCACTTGAAAAAGGAAAATTAGGATCAATCGTTTGATTGAACTGAGCAATCAATTGATGAACTTCCCACCCTAACTCGAAACGGAATTCTTTAAATCCGCTGAATCCCATTTTTTTTGCATAAACGAATGATAGCTGAATGGGAAGTATACGTAGCTTTTGCTAATTCTTCAATCGTCATGTAGACTGCAGCTTCGATATTCCTACGGATGTAATCGGCAATCCGTTTCTCTGTCGTGGTAAACAACTCTTGTTTTGTTAGTTTTTCTTCAATAAGCATGATCTGACCTCCAAATTCTATCTTACTGATAAACACTTGGTTCCGCTACTATCTTTTTGATTTTTATCCTTACTTTGAACATTAATTTCATCAAACCGAATAATAACAAGTGTTTTTCTGAACTTTTTTACCAGAATAGCTATTATAAATACTTTCTGCGCTTTTCTAGGATATACTGAAAACATCAATAAAAGGAGGCACCACTCATGCTTACAATCGCTTATCTTGGCAATGGAAAGAGTACAAATCGCTATCATTTGCCTTTTTCAAGAAAACTTACGAACAAAATCAATATCAAAAAAATTTTTTCCCCATCTGAACCAGTGTGGAAAACATTCGAAGACATCGAATATACTGATCAGCTGTCTGATCTTTGGGATGATCCTGAGATCCAATTAGTTGTCATCACTACACCTAGTCAATTTCATTATGAATATGGAAAAATGGCACTCGAACATGGTAAGAATATACTAGTAGAGAAACCTTTTGCAGAAACGTCAAAGGAAGCAGAAGAGTTATTTGCATTAGCAAAAGAAAAAGGGCTATTTATCCAATGTTACCAAAACAGACGGTTCGATTCTGACTTCTTGACAGTCCAAAAAGTAATCAAAAGCGGAAAATTAGGGGATATTTTAGAAGTAGAAATGCATTATGATTATTTCAGACCGGAAGTACCAGAAAATACGCATGAATTTTCTACTACGAACAGCTATTTATATGGACATGCTTGTCATACAGTAGATCAAGTTCTTTCTTATTTCGGCGAACCAGATGATATCAGCTATGATGTACGTCAACTTTTAGGGAAAGGACGAATGAATGATTACTTCGATCTGGATTTTTTCTATGGAAATATGAAAATTTCGATAAAATCCAGTTATTTCCGCATCAAAGAACGTCCAAGTTTCGTCGTTTACGGAAAAAAAGGGATGTTCGTGAAACAAACAAAAGATCGACAAGAAGAACATCTGAAAATGTTTTACATGCCTGATCATGAAGACTTTGGTATCGATTTGCCCGAACATTATGGTGTATTGACCTATATAGATGAACAAGGGAGTTATCATGAAGAAAAAGTAATTTCCGAGGTTGGTGATTACAGCCGTGTCTACGAAGGGATTTACGAGACATTAGTTAATGGCGCAGAAAAAGTCATCAAAGATGAAGAAACAATCTTACAAATGAAAATTTTGGAAGAAGGAATCAAAAGCATTCAAGAATCAGAAGGAAAAATATGACATATTTGTAAGAATCGGGTTTGTTTTTTGACGCATAAACTGTCTTATTGTACGATGAAAAAGTATAGAACTACTAGGAGGAACCAACATGACAAATTATGACGGTGAAAAACACAAACGATTAAGAGGTTCAATGGCCCCTAAAACAGAAGAAGAAGTGGCTTTAGCAGGAACTAATTCTGGTGAAACAGAAGACAAAGAAGAATCATTAGCTGGCACAAACTCTGGTGAAACAGAAAATAAAGAAACAGCTTTATCTGGTTCAAATTCTGTAGAAGAGGAAACAAAGCCTAATGAGCCCAATCACTTTGAAAAAGATATCGAAAAAGCGGTTGAAGATGTCAAAGAAAAATTTGAAGAACTGACCTCAAAAAATAAACATGATCATCATTGATCGGACGAAATCAATTCATAAAAGCAGGAGACATTTGGTCACCTGCTTTTTTTCTGTATCCATTCGATAGAAGTCGTTCGGTACATTCGTAAAAAAAATCCAACTGTAAGTTGTACCAAACACCCCTCGATTTAAAAGCGCTACCATACTAGAATATAAGTAGGAGGTGAACAGCGCTGTGAACTACAAAATTAGTTATCTCCTGAAAACACCAAGAGAAATCAGTCTAGAAAAAGCAGCAGAGATCATCGAAGTAAATACAAGCGAGGCGATCAAACAATTAACTCCTTTTGCCGAATATGTGGATGATACCCATATCCGTATAAAGAAATTCCGAGCAATCGACTGGGCAGAAAAATTTTTGGATATTACTCGATTTGAAGCTGTGTATACCGAACAAGAGCGAAGAGATCTTCTTTATTTGATGGTTTATTCGACTGCAACGTCTGTTTCTGTTTTTCATTTTCAAGATTTTCTTCAGGTTTCTAAAGGGACAGTCCTGTCAGATATCAAAAAGATAAGAAATGAATTAGAAGTGGAAGATTGTCAGCTGTCGTATACTAGGAAAACTGGTTTTAGGCTGCTAGGGTCAGAAGCAATATTAAGAAGAGAAGCAAAAAATCGCACTGCTCGTTTGATGCAGTCACTTGCTGGAAGATTTGGGCTCACGTATTTAACCGCAACCCTTTCCATTGATTATTACGCCAAAGTTAGAGATTTGCTAGATAAAACGATTTCACTATCAGATCTTCGATTCGCACCAAATCGAATGGATGAATTAGCTTATTATTTGAGTTTGACAACCATTCGAATTGGAAAAACATCCATGGAACTGGTAAAAGATGCTGAACTGTTGGCTTCTCTTGCAGTCACTGACATTAGTCGACAAGTATTGACTGGCCTTGGCTATTCCGAACATCAAAATTCGGAGATTATATTTTTCTCTCTTTGCTTAGCATCGATCGTTGAAGGAGATGTCCAGGAGCCTGCACTTGATTTTTTGCTGGAATGTTCTTCAGAAGTCATCCATCGCATGGAATTCCTGATGGCCGTAGAATTTGATTCGTTTCGTGAATTATTGATGAATGTCTTTTATCACTTGGTCCCTGCCTATTTTCGTATTTCCTATTCTTTTTATTTACCTAATGTGATGATCGATCAAATTAAGCATCAATATGCTTCCATCTACGAAATGACAAGAAAAGCATTACTTCCGTTAGAAAGACGAATAGGAAAGAGCATCCCTGAAGAAGAGATTGGTTTTTTCACTATACTATTTGGCGGAGAGATCAGAAAAGCGGACGCAGAAGAAAGAAATAGAAAAATAAGAGCCGTGATCGTCTGTCCAAGTGGCATTAGCTCTTCATTGATCTTAAAAAGTGAACTTCAGCAATTATTCCCGATGATCTTTTTTACAGAGACTAATTCAGCTGACCGCTTACACGAGGTTGACGAAACTTCTTACGATATTATTTTTTCTACTGTACCTCTCACACTTACTGATAAGAAAAAGTCTCTCTATGTTCTGCATCCAATCATGACTGACTTGGAAAAAAATCAGCTGATCAATCAAGTACAAAGAGATTGGCTGATACCAGGATTTTCAATGCCTTCTGCCCAAGAATTGTTGTCGGCGCTACTGCCTTATATCGAATTAAAAGAAGGCGTAGACGAAGAAAAGCTCTATCAAGTATTAAATCGTAAAATGAACAAACTTTTAGAAAAGAAGGAGGATCAACGTCCTATGCTATCTGAATTATTAACAGAAGAAATGATCCAATTATCGGATCAACCAAAAAACTGGCAAGAAGCAATCACATTTGCCGCACAGCCGCTATTATCAGAAAATAAAATAGAAGAAAGTTATATCAAAGCTATGATCGAGCGCGTGGAGCAGTATGGTGCGTTTATCCATATTGGCGACCACATTGCATTACCTCATGCTCGTCCAGAAGATGGCGTAAATGAAGTAGGGATGTCTTTTCTGAAACTTCAACAACCTGTGGATCTGCTTGATGATCCTGCCCATCCCATTAGTTTGTTTATCTGTTTAGCTGCTATCGATAATGAGGCGCATCTTCGGGCGTTGGCAAATTTAACAAAGCTACTTTCTAATAAACAAAATCTTCAAGATTTATTACACGCATCAACAAAAGAAGAAATATTAGCGATCATAAGAAAAGGAGACGAATGATATGAAAATTTTTGCAGTATGTCAAAGTGGATTAGGAACAAGTTTTATGGTAGAGATGAACATCAAACAAGCACTTGCAGATCTTGGAGCAGATGTGGACGAGTTTGAAGTAAGTCATACGGATGTTGGAAGTGTATCTAGCGATATGGCTGATTATTTCTTCATTGAGCATTCTTTGAAAGATACGCTAACTTCTATACCTGATGAAAAGCTCGTACCTTTGCAATCGATCATTGACAGCGAAGAAGTAAAAGAAAAAGTAACGAAGATCTTGTCAAAAGAATAAAAATAATTCAAGGGAGGAACTATCAATGGATAAATTGTTGAATTTGTTTGTGTCAATCGTCAGTCAGCCCTCCATCCTCGTTTCTTTGATTGCACTGCTTGGTCTCGTTCTTCAGAAGAAGAAATTTTCAGAAGTGATCCAAGGAACTATCAAAACATTTGTCGGATTCCTAGTACTGATCGGCGGTGCTGGTCTAATCAGTAATTCACTAACCCCTTTTGCTTCGATGTTCCAAACAGCTCTGCATACTCAAGGAGTAGTTCCTAGCAATGAAGCAGTAGTGGCGATTGCTTTGCAACAATACGGTACACCTACTGCTTTGATCATGCTAGTAGGGATGATCGTGAATATTTTACTTGCTCGGTTCACAAGATATAAATTCATTTTTCTTACAGGTCAAGCAATGCTTTATGTTTCTTGTCTAACAGCAGTCATTTTAGTAAGCGCGGGGTTTACTGCAAATTTGTGGATGATCTTATTAGGCGGGGTCTTCGAAGGAACACTATTAACTATTACGCCTGCTCTTTGTCAACCGTTTATGAAGAACATCACTGGAAACAATCAAGTTGCGTTAGGGCATACCGGAAATATCGGTTATGCTTCTAGTGGATGGATCGGAAAGTTTTTTGGAAACAAAGACCGTTCTACAGAGGACATAAAGATTCCTAAAAGTTTCAGCTTTTTGCGAGATTCTACTGTATCGATCATGCTCTTGATGTCAATCGTATATGTCGCACTTGCTTTGTTAGCTGGTCCTGGATTTGTTGAAAGAGAACTAAGCAATGGAGACAACGCTGTAATCTTTGCACTGATCCAAGCTGGAACATTCACAGCTGGGTTTGTTATCGTCCTTCAAGGGGTTCGAATGGTATTGGCAGAAATCGTTCCAGCATTCCAAGGGATTGCTAAAAAACTCGTACCCGATTCTAAACCAGCATTAGATGTTCCTATCGTTTTTCCATATGCACCTAATGCTGTATTAATTGGCTTTTTTGTTAGCTTCTTTGTAGGAACACTATCCATGTTTGCTATGATAGGCTTGCAAACTACAGTTATCATTCCTGGGGTAGTAGGACATTTCTTCTGCGGAGCTGCTTCTGGTGTCTTCGGCAACTCGACTGGCGGTAGAAGAGGGGCGGTATTAGGTTCTGCTTTCAATAGCTTATTGATTAGTTGGCTGCCATTATTTATCCTTCCAGTATTAGGAGATCTTAAAATCGCTTCTTCTACATTTGCCGATACTGATTATCTAGTACCAGGACTTGTACTTGGGAAACTAGGAGAATACGGTCAAATGGCCTTGACAGTTGGAATCATCGCTTTCTTTTTACTTGTCGTATTATCTAGCTTTCTTTTTGCCGGAAAAAGAACAAACATTGTTTCTAAAGAACAGAATTAAGTAAACTTCAAAATAAAAATTGCTTGGACAATATCAGAAGAAGATTTAAAGTCTTCTGATATGTCGCAAGCAGTTTTTTGTTTTATGCATTTATTTTTGAATAGCTTGTTAAGACAAGTGGCTGTTTTGCTAGAAGAGGATAACTTTTACCATTCATTTTCACTGTTCCGCCTGTTCTATCAGAAGTAATCACGATCTTATCTTTTGTTTTTTCAAGCGAAATCTTTCCATCTTTGATAGGTAGCGTACAATTCAGTGTTTCAAATGAATCTAGATTAGGTTGTATCATAAATTCTTCATAACCTGGCTTTGTTGGATACAAACCGATAAAATAGCGTCCTAAAAGATAGATTGGGCTTGCTCCCCATGCATGGCATAAGCTTTTTCCATAAGGATCTCCATACATACTGTACTTTTCATTTCCTGTTTGAGTAGGGTCGTATTCTTCCCAGAAAGTTACCGCATCATGAGATAACATCCCTCCCCAATAATCAAGAATCGTTTGGTAGACGATATTCGTCTGTCCGAGTTTGCATAAAGCATCTTGTTCATAGAATTTGAAATATGGAGTAGTAATCTGTGTGATAGTGTCATTCAATAAGACATTCTTTAAGATCGATTGCTGTTGGTCTTTGTTAGCAAAATCGAATAAAACAGCGAAAATATTCGCATGACGCGTCACATTTCTTCTCCCAGATTCATAGCAATCGATAAAAGCGCCAAGTTCTTCATCCCAAAAGTAGTCAAATAGGTTTTGTTTCAATAGTTGATATTTTTCTTGATAGAGATGAGTATGATAATTTTCGTTCTCTCCATATGTTTCAGCTAAGATATCTCCGCAAGTGATCATGGAATGATAGGCTTTCAGTAATAAGACTTGTTCTGCAGCAAGCGTTCCTTCTTTATCCATTTCAGACCAATCAATAAATATCCAATCTTTTGCTCTCCCATAAATAAACCCTAATTCATTCGTTTGCTCCATCAAGTATCTCATTAATGATTGCATCTTAGGGTAGACGATGCGTAAAAATTCATAGTCTTTCGTCATCATATAGTGGTTTTCGATACCAATCAACCACAAGATCGAATAGTCAACGATAGTATTCATATGCTGCTTGATTTCATTTTGTCCTCTTAATGCTAATATCGTTCGTTTATTGATTTCCTCGTCAAAAAAAAGATATTGATTGATCATGAATGATTGATACGCATCTCCAGACCAAATCCAGCGATCTCGTTTGATACCGTCGATAAAAAACAAATCACTACATAACTTGAAGGTTTCTTCTGATACTGACCAGATCTGATTCAGTAAAGAAGAATCGCTTGAAAAAGCAGCTTGTTTCGAAAGAGATAAAAATTCATGAAAAACTTGAAGTTGAACCATTCCAGTAGAAACCTCTGGTATAAACAAATAGTGAAAAGCGCGTTTACGAGCTTTCATTTTTCTTGTCATTCCTATTTGCTTATAGTAGCAATAATCGATATCCATAGCTTCTACATCGGACTCTCCATAACATAGAGTGATAGATTCGATGTGGTCATCCAGAGATATTAGTTCTACACAGCCATTCACTGCTCGCCCAAAATCGAATAAGATTCCTCCGCCAGTCTCCGTTTCAGTGACTGGATGGACGCATTCTTTTTGATAATAGATTTGATTTGGGTCTTTTGCGATATCGACATAAAGCGGACTCCAGCCAGCTGGATATTCTTCAATAAAATTACTTGCTGTCCAGCCAATATCTGATTTTACTTCGTCTCCCTCGATAAACATTGCTGGTAGCCCTGATGTATGTCCTACAAAGATACGAATTTTTGCTTTACCAGCTGGACAAGTCAGCCATTTTCCACATGGATGTTTTTGTCCATTAATTTCTACATACCCAACTCCTTGGATCGTCACTTTAAACATGGAAGGTTGATCAAGAAAGTAATATCTCTTAAACTTGACGTTCCGATGGCAATCATCCATGTACCAGTACGCTGGCCAGTCAAAACCTCGTTCTTCCCGTTGGAAATTTTGTAGCAGTCCATGGCGGATCTCAAAGTCTCCAGGATACCAAAGCCATCTATCTTTATGTTTTTCATTTGTCATTTTACACGACCTCCATCAAATTTATTTTGTTGTCAATTGTTCTTTTATTTCTTCATCTACTCTTATCACTGTCTTTCTATTCGTCCTGTGTACTACTAGAAGGCTAATAAGCGCGCTAATCAACAGCAAGATACTGCCATTGACGAAAACAGCAAGTGTTTTACTCCCAAGAGAAGCAAAAGAGAGAAAGAGCAAACCATATGGTGCAATGAAAGTACCTAAATTAGCGCCAACCAATAAGATTGAAGTATTGAAACTCTCCGCGTGCTTAGGCGCTTGGATACTTACTTGGTTGAATAAGTAAGGAATGAATAACGAAAAAGAAATTCCTGTTAGGATCGCACCAAACCCAATCACATACAGGTTTATCACAGTGGCAATCAATACAAAGCCGATTCCCATCAGTAGTAAAGAAAGTGTAAGCATATAGCGATGTGCTTTTGTCTGAAGCCAGCCAAAACAAACTCCGGCAGCCATACTTGCCAATTGCATGATTGTTAAGATATTCGCTGCATTAGTTTCGTTTCCTAGAGAATAAGTCGTCAGGACTGTGGCTAATTTAATCGATACAGCATTATATACCACGATGACCAGCAAGAGAAAAATACCATAACTAATCATTTTAGGATTCGTTTTGATAACTTGTCTTGTTGGGGCTGTGCCATGTGATTGAAGTTCAGTTGTTTCAGGTGTAGGAACAAACAAAACAAACAAGACAAGAATAGGTAAGCTGATGGCGTAGATTAAAAAGGTATATTGCCAACCTAACTGTACTAGCTGTCCTGCAACAAATGTCATTAAAGCTGCACCAAATCCTTGAAATGCACTTTGAAAACCAATCATAGAGGCTCGTTCATCTCCGTGATAAAAGGCAGCAATCATGCTGACTGCCAAAGAATTGATCAATCCAAAGCCAATACCTAGTCCAGCTCTTGAAGCTAAGACAATACTGTAACTTTGTGAGAAGAGGGGGAGGATACCACAAATCGATGCAATCACTAATCCGATGATCACAGTTTGTTTTTGTCCGATTTTCCTAGCAATAAAACTACTAATCAAAACAAAAATAGTGACCATAAAGGAGGGAGCAGTCGTTAATAATTCAACAGCAGATAAAGAACGCGTGACATAAGTAGCTGACATACTGGGAATTGCAGACGTGACTGCACCAGCAGAAGTCAGAATAAGAGAGACTGACAGCAGAGAAAATTTCATCATCTTTTTATTCATAAGCATGTTCCTTTCATTTTTGTAAGCGCTTATCAAAAATATAGTATGAAGTGGTTATTCTCTCAATAGCGGAATCACAGGAAGTTCATGTCCCAACCATAGAAAGTCTTTATGAAACCAAAAATAGCTTTGCATATAATAGCAGTACAGCGTAAACTAATAAGCGAAAGAAACCACTTACAAAAAGGAGGGAGTCAATTGGAACTAGCTGAATTAGACACTTTTTTGCGTAACGAAGAATCAATCGAAACTCTGCAGCGTGAACAAGGAATGAATATCAATGATTTAAACTTAGCTTACCATCTTCAGACACCGCCAAAAATCCACCGAGGAGATCTATTTCAACAGGGAAATATTCATATCAGTAAACACCGTCGATATGCGGAAGTTCCCGAGCATACACATGATTTTGTTGAAATCAATTATATGTATAGCGGTACATGTTTACAAATTATCAATGGAGAAAGGATAGAGATGGAAGAAAGTGACGTGGTGATCATTGATAAAGAAGCTACTCAAAGAATCGAATACACAGGGCAAGAGGATATTTTAATCAACATCTTATTAAAAGAAGAAACCTTATCTACAGAGATATTGAATCATTTGGCAAGCACAAATAATCTACTTTCTTCTTTTTTGATCAATGCATCAAAAGAAAAAGGGGAACATACACAATTCATTCATTTTCGCGGCGGAAAAACAAGTCGTTTGACGCATTTGATTGAAAATATGCTGTTGATTTATTTTGATACATACAGTCATAAGTTCCGTTCGTTAAATCTCTATACATCACTATTACTGATCGAATTGACTCATTTATTAGAACAACAAAGCTTTTCATCAGCAGATGGATGCGCAGAAAATGAGATGCTTAGAGTATTAGATTATATCGATAAGCATTTTACTTCTTGTACGTTAAAAGAAACAGCAGCTCATTTTGGCTACAATCCGGTCTATCTTAGTAATAAATTGAAAATGTATTTTGATGCTTCCTTTCAAGAACTGGTTCTAAAGAAAAAATTCGACTTTGCGTTGGAACTGATTCAAGAAACGAGTTTTTCGTTGGAAGAAATCGCTAATCGTATCGGATATAAACAAACGACTTCTTTATTCAAATTATTCAAGAAGTATTCAACATGTACTCCCAATGAATGGAGAAATAAACATTAAGAAGAAAATCTTTCACTAAAGCATATGAAGGAAAATTGTTTTAGGTGCGGTTGCTGTCTTATTATATCGTTGCAGCGAATTTTTTTTGGATTTATTTTCAGTTCTAAACTTTTGGTTGTATTATCAGGGGATATAGGTGTAAACATTTGTCATTTATCTGTTATGCGTATTCAGGAATTCGTTTCCATCAAAAATTATAATAACAACTATTATAATTAACATGTTGATAAAATGAATAAACAAGACTATACTTTTCATGAAAGTAACAAATAGTTATGAAAAGGAGCTGTTTATTCATGAAAAAAACAAGTCGTAAAGTAGTAATCGTCGGTACAGGTTTTGTTGGAACAAGTATCGCTTATGCAATGATCAACCAAGGAATCTCTAATGAATTAGTATTGATCGATGTGAATCAAGAAAAAGCAGAAGGGGAAGCATTGGACCTTTTAGATGGTATGGCTTGGGGCGATGAAAATGTGGCTGTATGGTCAGGTGGCTATGAAGAGTGTAAAGATGCTGATATCGTTGTTATCACAGCTGGTATCAACCAAAAACCTGGTCAATCTCGTTTAGATTTAGTTAAAACAAATGCGTCAATCATGCGCCAAATCGTAAAAGAAATCATGGGATCAGGATTCGACGGTATTATCGTTGTTGCTTCAAACCCAGTAGATATTTTGACATATATCGCTTGGAACGAATCTGGTCTGCCAACATCACGTGTTATCGGTACTGGAACAACATTGGATACAACTCGTTTCCGTAAAGAAATCGCATTGAAATTAAAAGTTGACCCACGCAGCGTCCACGGCTATATCTTAGGTGAACATGGTGATTCAGAAGTTGCTGCATGGTCACATACAACTGTCGGTGGTAAACCAGTGTTTGAAATTGTAGAAAAAGACCATCGTATTGCCCAAGATGAATTAGATGTGATTGCTGATAAAGTCCGTAATGCTGCTTATGAGATCATTGATCGTAAAAAAGCAACTTACTATGGTATTGGTATGAGTACTGCACGTATCGTAAAAGCTATCTTGAATAACGAACAAGCTGTATTGCCTGTATCTGCTTATTTAACTGGTGAATACGACGAAAAAGATATCTTTACAGGTGTGCCATCAATCGTTGACGAAAATGGTGTTCGTGAAGTTGTTGAATTATCAATCAACGAAGAAGAAAAAGCAATGTTCAGCAAATCAACAAGTGCTTTAAGAGAAGTATTGAACACTGTATTATAAGAAACAATGAATATGAACTAAAAATCCTAAAACTGCTTAACAGCTGAAATAGCTGTTAAGCAGTTTTTTATTGATATCTAATAGGTAAGCAAATAAACAGAATGGTTAAAATTAATCAGTCCAAAAATGTATCCGTACATATGAACATATGAAATTTAATCTGTTGATTACAATAAGCGAATCGTTATCAATGTTTATCTGTGGTTAATTAAAAAATCCTTCTGCAACGGCAAATACAATGATTCATATCTAATTCGTTCATATTTGATTAACTTAATAAAGAAACTGGTTTTTATCATTCAATTAAACGACAAAAAAAGTAAGAAAAACTGCAAAATTTTTTTATAATTTTGCATAAGCAGATTTTGATGGAAAAATGACGATTTTTGATAAAAAACCGTTCGAGAGAGGTTTATCATTTTTTGAATCTACTTTGTATAATATATATTATGTAAACTAAAATATATAAAAAACCAGTCCACTAGTTCTAAACCACTATTTCCTACTATCCACTCTTTTGTATTCCTTTTAAATCAATTATTTCAAAATTAATCCATATTTTTATGAAAAAACTATTTTGTATGATTAACCATACAAAAAAATCAGCATATTCCTTCATGACATGCTGATCTAATTGAGAAATAAAGTTTTTAATTCGTTCATTTTATTGCGGTTTGTCGTAAATAATTGGTTATCTTGGACTTTAGTGAATCGAAATCCAATGAACTAGTGGTAATCATTATGATAAAATCAACAGCTTCTTGACGAGAAAAAGCAACTGGACAATTATTCAATTGAAGAAACAACAACATGGCAACAAGAGCAGTTCGTTTATTGCCATTATGAAAAGGATGTTTTTTAGCTAAATTAATTGCTAAAATCGCCGCTTTTTCATAGACTTCGGGATAGAGTTCTTGATTAAATACTGCTTGTGAAGGCTGTTTAACAGCCATATCTAATGCATTGGCATCTTTTACACCGATCATTTCGCCTGGCGAGTGACGTAAAATAACTTTCGCGTTGATTTTGATAATTTCTTTAGTCGAAAGATACCTCATAAATCAACCAAATCTTTTAACGCGTCTTCATATTGATTCATGATCGAATCAACTAATGAATCAATATCAGGTTCTTCTTGTGCTTTGATCATTCGTACAGAACCATCAGATTGAAAAACATAACTGATTGCGTCACCTGTCTGCACACCCATGAATTCTTTTACTTCTGGTGGGATAGTTGTTACATCGCTATTGCCAGATTTTCTAATTTTATACTTTTTCATTTTTTTCATATTTCGCCACCCTCTATACCATTCTCATTCTATAGTAAGTACATTATATCCAAGTATATACTTTTAATCAATGTATATACTTTTATTTTGCTTTTTCTTACGAAAAAATGACAAAGAAAAAAAGTTTGTGACATGACTTTTGTCACAAACTCTCGTATTCTTAACCAAAATATTGATGAAATACTTGTGTAATAACTGGTAGAAAATAAATAATGATCATAGCCGCTACCACCATCAACAATTGTTTTCGCTGTTTCTTTCGCTTTAGCATGCTTGTCGTTTTATGAAAAAAATAAGTAGCGCTTTTAGCTCCTGCAGTCAAAGTCGATAAAATCAACGTTGGTGAATATGCTGTTTGATTGTGCGTCAATGACAACAACTTCGTCCCGTAATCAGGATACTTTAGAAATGCTTGGTACACAGCCACAATTGTGATTGCTCCCATAAGATAATTTAAAAATGAATGCACTTTTTTCAAATAAAAAAACTCCTTGCTATCTATATAAAATCAGCCTACCCCAACATTTTTGCTTGATTCACTGATATTTTTTAGTTTTGTTGGTATTTATATTCTCACTTTTCGGAATAAATATTCCGCTATTTCACTGTTTCATTTACTCTACTTCGTTTTCATTATTTTTTCTTGATGTTTCTTTGTTTCCATCAACTGCTTTTGTTCCGCTGTTTTCGATCCAAGGAAAAGAAAAACCAATCGTCATATCTTCTTTTAATACTAAAACTGCATCGAATTTCCCTTTTTTACCAGTAAAACCTTTGACAACTTTACTTGTCTTTCCTTTTGAAAGCAAATCTCTAAGATTCGTTTTAGTCAGCTTCTTTTTAGCTACTGTTGGCCATAATTTGAAGTCGCATTCCGGGTTCAAGCATGTAGCGATTTTAGGATAAAGCATGACTGTCCCTTTTTTACATTTTGGACATCTTCCTAATTGATCGTTTTTCTTCTCCATCGCTTTTATCTGGCGTGTTCCGCTGATCTCATCTGAAAAATCTACCTTATCGATTTGATTAGGTACTTCTGTCAATAAATGTAGGATGAATTTTTTGATGTTCTCTAAAAAAACAGATGGCGTCCCTTCTTGGTTACCAATTTTTCTCAAGTATCCTTCCCAGCGTGCAGTCATTTCTGCACTTGTCAGCAATGGTTCATTAGCTACTGCCTTACAAAGAGTGATTCCTTTTGGCGTAACGATTATTTCGTTTTTATTGACTTCGATGTAATGTTTCTGCTTTAGATTTTCAATGATATTGGCCCGTGTAGCTTCTGTTCCTATTCCTTCTACTTCTTTGAGGATTTCTTGCGCTTCATCATTATCCAGCGTTTTTCCCGCAGTTTTCATTGCTGTGATCAACGTTCCTTCGGTATAGGGTTTCGGAGGTTGTGTTTCTTTCTCCATACTTTTCAGCTCTACTTCTGCTTCTTCATTTTCTACGATAGGAGGAAGAGTCTGTGCTTCTTTCTTTTTTGACTTGATGCGCAAGATTTCCTGCCAACCTTGCTGTAATGGGATCTTTCCGATGCTTTTTAGCTTTAATTGCTGTACACCTGTCATGACAGTCGTCTCTTCATAAATATAATCTGCAGCAAACATAGCCACAGTGGTACGTAAGACTTGCAAATAGATTGCTTGCTGTAATTTAGATAGCTTTGCAAAGCGTGCAGGAGTCGGAATCGTCTTTGTCGGAATAATTGCATGATGTTCTTGAACTTTTTTCGCATCGACATATCGTTTCTTTGCTTTGATCTCAGTTGTCTGTACTTCTTCTATTCCTAAAAATTTTTTATAATTTTGCAGATGTTTAACCAGATACTGATGCTCATTTTCTGTAATGTAAAAGGAATCCGTTCTTGGATAGCTTAGAAACTTGCTTTCGTACAATCCTTGAGCAGCATCAAGTGTGGCTTTAGCACTTGCTTTCATTAGCTGATTCATCTTTGTCTGCAAACTAGATAGCGAAAATAAACGTGGACTATGCAACCTCTTTTCCTTTTTCGTAACTTCAAGAATCCGTCCGTTTTGCTTACCTAAATGCGCTCCAAGTTTTTCTATTTCCTTCGTTAACTCTTCTTGGGTTTTAAATGCTTTTTTTGGTACGATTTTTCCAGAAAACTGCCCTTTGTTTGTCGTAATTAAACCTTCTCCTTCAAAGTACGTTTCTTTTTTGAAGTGTTTGATTTCTTCTTGCAGCTGATAAATCATATAGAGTGTCGGTGTTTGTACACGACCAAGAGAAAAACTGCCATCAATCCCTTTTCGTTGAAGTAGCAAGCTATATAATGGACTTCCATTCATTCCAATCAGCCAATCAGCGTTCTGCCTTGCTTGCGCTTCTTTATATTTTGGAAAATAGTTCTTCCCAGGTTGAAGATTCTTAAAACCATCATAGATTGCTTCTTTTTCAAGAGAATTGATCCACAAACGTAAATAGTTCTTTTCCTTAGAAAATGCGTTTGCTTGTCGAATAATCGACCACGCGATGGCTTCACCTTCTCGATCACCATCTGTTGCAATAATGATGGTATCAGCTGACTGTAACTCTCGTTTTACGATCGAAAATTGTGTACGTTTGTCCCTTGGAACTTCGTAACGGAAGGTTTCTGGGAAAATAGGCAAATTTTCTAACGACCATTTTGCCCAACGCTCTTCATAAGCTCCTGGAGCAACCATATCTACCAAATGTCCAAAACCATAAGTGATGGTTACTTCACCAGCAAACAATGGATCGCTGATTTCATAATACCCTTCATGTCGCTTTCGCTGTTGGAAGGTTTCAGCATAGGCTTTTGCTTGTGAAGGTTTTTCAGCTAGTATCACCGTCTTCATCTTCTGACCTCCGTTACTTGATTTTTGCGGACTTCTCTATTATGGAACATATTTTCGCATCTGGCAATAAAAAAAAGATACCGTATAGTCGAAATAGGCACAAAAAACATCAAGCAAACAAACGATGTTCCGTTTGCTGCATGATGTTTCCAAAAAATATTCATCTTTAGCTGTCACTCTTGGTTGATCTGCCAGTTGATGCCAAATCGATCAGTTACCATCCCATACAATTGAGCCCACGGAACAGCATCCAGTGGCATCTCAATCTTACCACCCTCAGCTAAGCTTTCAAATAGGCGCTTCGTTTCTTCTTCATTTCTTGTCTGGATGACTAAAGAAACATTATTTCCCACAACTAATTCAGGACCAATTCCTTCTGGCGTATCTGCAAACATAACTAATGTATCATAAATGTTCAGCCGTGCATTCGTGATTAGATTTTTTGCTTCTTCTGGCAAGTTCATTTGTTCTATTCCAGGCTTTTCACCGTATGTGGTGATACCTGATGCTTCAGTCTCAAAAACTTTTTCATAAAAAGCGATGGCTTCACGCGACTCATTTTTGAAGTTCAGATAGATATCCAATGTAAACAGCTCCTCTCTTGGTTAAATCTACCATAAGAAAGCTTTTTTTACGAGTGAATCGTTTGATTGATTCATGACAAAAGCCTTGCGCAGCTTCTTCTTGATCTTTTTTATGATCATTTATTCAAAAAATCTGTAATAGCAGATTGATTCATTTGATTATCAATTTCAAGAATACTGCCAGCATAATCACTTTGCCCATAATTCCACGAACCGTCTACTGGCACACTTATTCGATCAATGCCACCAGCTCCTCGTGCAATCGAAAAGAGGTTTTTCGTCAAGAACCAAGCAGTGACATCTGTGGATGTATACCCTAAAGCTTTACCAGCTGCATAAGGTGCACGGATCAGATTCAATGGATTCTTCAATTGGCTGAAAATAGCGTTCATTACTTGCTGTTGGCGTCTGACACGGCCAAAGTCTCCTTGTTCATCCATTCGGAAACGTGCGTACTGCAAAAGAACATGTCCATCCATCTTCTGGACCCCTTTTTTAATATCTACACCATCCAGATTCAGATCTTTTTCTGCATCGATCTTCACTCCGTTCATGAATAAGGCATCGATCACTTTTTCAAACGATTTGAAATCGACTTTCGCATAGTATTGACAATCGATTCCAAAATTTTCTACTAAAGTTTGACGCACTAGATCGGCTCCTCCGTATGCATAAGCTGAATTGATCTTATTTTGTCCTACCCCTGGGATCGTAACGAAGCTGTCACGCATAAAAGAAATCAGTTTCGGCTTATGGGAAGGACCATCCAACTGTAAGACCATGATCGTATCGGCTCGCCCGGCATCTTCTCCGCGTGTATCACTTCCAAGGATCAAAATATTATGCGCACCATTCGTCGCTTTTTGCCCATGAAAGGTTTCTGAAGTCGCTGCCTCTAAGCTTGTGTCATGTTCAGCTACATATTTACCAATAAAAAATGAGATACCTGAATAAAGGATCAAAACAAGCAAAATCGATAGTATGATTTTTTTCCACGATCGCTTTCTTCGAGGTTTTAACGGTTTGTTCTTCTTTTGCCGATTGAAAAATTTTTTATTTTTTTGTTGTTCTTCTGCTCTTGGTGCATCTCTGTATATCTGTTGCTCGTATTGGTTCAAATGTTCAAATGAATGCTGCTCTCTTTCATAAATACGGGAAGCATCTTCCTCATTTTCCATACGCGTTCGTTTTCGTTCTCTTCTAGCAAAAATACTCCCCGTATCCCGCTTCAGAGGTTTCGCCTTCTTATGGATGTCCTTATAGCGATCCATCCGACTCATTGTGGTTCCTCCTCGTTTCTTACTGATAAATAAAGGATACGATAACCAATCGACAAAAGCCTATCATTTTTTGATAATTTAATAAAAAATAACGAAATAAATGCTTCGATACATAAAGGATTACTTTTCTTGAGACCGTTTATGCGAGAATAAAAGATCTTTATCTATTATCCTTTTTTAATCAAACAGCTTTTCAATCACATGGATCGGCATCTTTTCCTTTGTCCATAATTCAAACGCGATTGCTCCTTGGTAGATCAACATGCCAAGTCCATTGTATCCTTTTGCTCCTACTTTTTTTGCTTCTTTTAATAAACGTGTTTCTCTAGGTGCATAAATCAAATCAAAAACCGCTAGATTCTCATGCATCATGCTTATATCTAAGAGCGGTGACTGATTGATTTTCTTTCCCATCCCGATATCTGTTGCATTGACTAGAAGACAGCTTTCTTTCAAGTCTTTTCTTAATTGATGCGTATCGGCAAAGTCACGAACTTTTATCTTACAAGAAGTTCGATAGCTGAGTTGTTCGAATGTTTCTTTTACTTGAGCGAATGTTTGGTTGTTTCGTTTATAAACTACGATTTCCTCAGCGCCGTCTAACGCTGCTTGAACAGTGACTGCCTTTGCTGCACCTCCAGCTCCCAGTAGAGTCATTTTTTTCTTTTTGATCGAAATCCCAGCTTCTTGCACGGATTGCATGAAGCCCGCACCATCGGTATTATAGCCAATCAAACGACCCTTTTCGTGCACGATCGTATTCACTGCTCCGATCAATTGCGCTTCCTGGCTTACCTCATCCAGATAAGGAATAACCGCTGTTTTATTCGGCATCGAAAGATTTACACCTAACATATCAAAAGTTCGAATACTTTCGACTGCTTGCTTCAAATTCATTGGATTTACTTGGAAAGCTAAATACACCGCATCGATGTTGTTTGCTTCAAAAGCAGTATTGTGCATCAATGGGGATAAACTGTGAGAAGCCGGATCAGCAAAGAGCCCAGCTAATTTGGTTTGTCCAGAAATCATCTTATTCCTCCTTTGTTCTTACTTCAATAAAAAAAGCCACTTAGCGTTTGATACGAAAAAGTACGAAACGTCTAGGTGGCAAAGTAGCAAATTCTTTTCTCATCGTTTACTTGTCAGAGCAAAGAATATTCTATTTAATTGTTAAAATCATTGACTACGTGATCCTACAAAACACCCAAATATGTTTAATTGTTTATTGTTTTAAGTATAGGATGAATCAAAGGAAGATGTCAATGAGTTTTCAAGTCCTTCTACTGAAAGGAATTTTTCTGTCGAAATCAATCCACTACTTCTTCAAAGAACTGCAAAAGGTCGCCCATTGTCAAATGTTGCTTTTCTTTTTCAGAAATATCTTGAACGATTTTCCCTTTTTGGAGTACGATCAGACGATTTCCGTATTTCAAGGCGTCTTCCATTCGATGCGTGATCATGAGACAAGTCAATTTTTGTTCATTGATCCGCTGATTTGTTAATCGCATTAATGCTTTAGCTGTTTTAGGATCTAAAGCTGCAGTATGTTCATCTAATAATAGTAACTCAGGAGCTGTGATCGTCGCCATCAGCAAGCTTAATGCTTGGCGTTGACCACCAGATAATTCACCCGCTGGAGTATCCAAGTGTTGCTCTAGGCCATTACCGACTTCTTGACATAGTCTGAAAAAATCTTCTTTTTGATTTTTCAAGTTACGTAAACGGAATTTCCGTTTTTGACCTCTTTTTTGTGCAAGTAGCAAATTTTCTGCTACTGTCATCCGAGGAGCCGTTCCCATCTTGGGGTCTTGGAAAACTCGAGAAAGGAATCGTGCTCTTTTTTCTTCTGAATCTTTTGTGATCAGCTGATCTTTAAAAGAGATCGATCCTTGACTGAGTTGAAGCGTACCAGCGATCGTATTGAACAGTGTGCTTTTTCCAGCACCATTCCCGCCAAGGACAGTGATGAAGTCCCCTTCTCTGATTGTAAGGTTAATTTCATCCAATAGTACTTTCTCTTCATTCATTCCATTGTTTACGACTTTTCTGCCATTTTTGATTGTCAATATATCAGTCATTACTATGCCTCCTTCTCAAAACCCGTTTTTAAGTTCAGTGCTTTCTTCAATTGCGGGATCATCAGACAAATAGCTAAGATGATAGCGGAGAACAACTTCAGATAAGTCGTGTCAAACCCTAGTTTGATTACTACTAAAATCAATAGCTGATAAATGATACTGCCGACAACAATAGCAATCAATCTTTCTGCTAGCGTCAATTCTTGGAAGATCACTTCACCGATGATGATGGAAGCAAGACCGATGACGATTACGCCAATCCCTTTATTTACATCTGCATATCCGTCGTTCTGGGCAATCAGCGCACCGGATAATGCAATGACACCGTTCGACAAAGTTAAACCTAAAATTTTCATACGATCGGTTTTTATCCCTAACGACCGAGCCATCGTTTCGTTGTCTCCTGTCGCAATATAGCCTTGACCCAAATCTGTATTGAAGAAGAATAGCAGTACAGCAATCAAGATGCCCAAAGAGATGAAGCCAAGAAGGACTGTGTCAAAGTAATCAGGTAACCCAAAGCTATGGAAGCTGTCTTGTAGAATCGGATGATTCAATAAAGAAAGATTTGGTGTTCGCATCACAAACAAAATAACTGAGTTCAATCCTGACATCACTAAAATCCCTGCTAAAATAACCGGTATCTTTCCTTTTGTATAAAGTAACCCCGTAACGAGTCCTGCTATCATGCCAGCACCTACGCCTAATAATGTAGCTACAATCGGCGCTACCCCATGAGTAATAGCTGTCACACAGACAGCAGCACCTAATGGGAAGGACCCTTCTGTCGTCATATCAGGAAAGTCTAAGATCCGATAAGTCATGAAAATCCCTAATCCTAATATTGCCCAAAGCATGCCTTGTGAAATAGCTGATACGATCATTTGTCATCCTCCTTAGATGTTTCTTGCTGCGAGTCATCTGTAATGATTTTGGCTTTTTCCTTCATCGATTGGGGAACAATGATTCCTAAGCGATCAGCTTGAGATTGATTGATCACTGTATCCCCTTGATCAAATGTATAAACAGGCGTCGTTTCCGGTTTTTCTTTTCCACTCGCAAGTTCTGCTGCCATCTTACCGCTTTGAAGCCCTAATTGATATTGATTGATCCCGATTGTTGCTAGTCCACCTTGTTCCACCATTGTATCCACAGATGGAATGACGGGGATATTTGCTTTGTTTGCTTCTTTTACCACTGTTTGCATCGCATTGGCAATGGTATTATCTAATGGAACATAGATAAAATCGACTTGTCGGCTCATCACTTGAACCGTTTGTGCAATCTCATTAGTGGAAGGCACCGCATATTTTACTGATTCTAACCCTTCTTTTTTTGCAGCTTCTTCTGCTTGTGCTACTTGGTATTTTGAATTATCCTCTGAAGAAGCATACAAGATTCCGACTTTTTTTGCATTTGGCAACAAATCAGAAGCAAGCTTGATTTGTGAAGCAACAGGCGGCTGATCAGAAACACCTGTTACATTACCACCAGGTTTCTCTAAAGAAGCAACTAATCCAGCCCCCACAGGATCCGTTACAGCACCTAACACAACTGGGATCGATGAAGTCGTGTTTGCTAATGATTGAGCGGCAGGTGTTGCGATTCCAATCAAGACATCTGGATCAGATTGTACTAGCTGTTGACTCATTGTGGCTAGCTTGCTCTGATCGGCTTGTCCATTTTGAAATTTGATCTCAAGATTTTCTCCTTCTTTTAATCCTTCTTCTTTCAGACCATCTTTGATTCCTCGATAAATCTCATCTAATGCCGGATGGCTCACGTATTGCAATACCCCAACAACTGTTGTTTTTTTTGTCTGGTTCGTCGAAGTACTTTCTTTTTCGCCTGAGGCTTTTCCATAAATAAATGCGCCTGCTAAATAAACTAAAATAATTACTACAACTGTTATTAATCGTTTGTTTTTCATTTTTTTCCTCCTGCAAAATCAATCTTTTTATTTATTATAATTAGGCAAGTATCCAGTCTACAAAAAAAGACAATGGCCAAAGCGGTCATTGTCTTTACACAAAAAACCGCATAGATTCTAATCTATGCGGCAGTCAATGTTCATGTCTAGCATAGATACAAGCTTTAGAAATGCACTCTAAAAAGTTGTATCTATGGGAAAGTCTCACCATTAATACAACTTATCTACGCCAGCTGCGCCAATTTTTTTTGTTTTCTGCTGAAATACGTTTTGATAAGTTCATTACAGGTCACCCTTTCCTTAAGAATTGATTTAAGTCTAATCGAATTTTTGAATTTCGTCAACTATATTTTTTAATTTTTTATTTGTTATTTTGAAGATCAAACATCACTTGTTCTGATAATTAAAAATAGCGCTATATAGACCCACCGTTTCATCGCGCCAATGTCTCAATTAGCAATCTCGGAATTTTGGGAAGTTACTCCCGTTCTATCCAATTCTTCTTCTAATTGTTTGATATTGGCTAACGGAAGTCGATTCAGTTCAGGGATCAACTCCTTATCAAAATCAGTTATTCCTCCCTTACCCGCAGTTATCCGATTTGCTTCTTTTCCTCCATCAAAAAAAATAAATGTCACTTCATCCGTTCGTATGTTATATTTTTGTTCCAGTTCATGTACATCATAAACGATCGGATAATAAAAGATCGGTCGATTCAATTCTTCCATAAGCTCAGGATCATTAAAAACATCAAGCATGTCCTGATAGGTTTTCCCGTTCGGTTTGCTGAACATCACCGATATCGCCCGGCTTTGTCTGATTTTCTGATCAGCTTTGCTGTAATCAAAAGGTTTCAATTTGCTGGTTGGTATGGACGAATAAACGAGACTATTTACTTGCTCTTCTCGGATTTTTTCCGGCAATAAAAACATTGCAACTGTTAACAGCAATGATAAGATGAGCAGAAACACAAGACGTCGAAAATACTTACTTGGATTTTCTGCGAATGACACTGAGAAATGTTCATTCATTTCTTGTACTCTCGATTTAACTACTTCCCAAATAACAAACACCTTCTTTTCTACTTTTTCTCCTATTTTTTATTATACCTAAAAATTTGGATTTCAACGATAGAAACACTGTTTTTTATGTAATTAGTCCAAGATTTTTCTAGACTTTTACTTTACTATTCGGCCAAATTGGTTTTTCTTCTTTTTTTCGTTATAATGAATATACTTATGAAAAGAAATGAGGAATGAACCATGTCCTTTGATGGTGTATTTACCCACGCGATGGTCAACGAATTGCGTGAAACGTTACTATCTGGCCGGATCTCGAAAATCCATCAGCCTTATGAAAATGAAATCGTGCTGGTGATTCGTTCACGCGGCAAAAACCATCGATTATTATTATCTGCGCACCCAAGTTATGCTCGTGTACAGATTACCCAAATCGATTATCAGAATCCTGATAATCCGCCTAACTTCGTGATGATGCTTCGAAAATATTTGGATGGCGCTATTTTAGAAGACATCGAACAAATCGAAAATGATCGAGTGATCCATTTCCACTTTGCTAAACGAAACGAGTTGGGTGATCTACAAAATATCATATTGATCGCTGAATTAATGGGACGTCATAGTACGATCGTCTTAGTTAATCGAGAAACTGGAAAAATACTGGATGCGATCAAACACATTGGAAGCTCTCAAAACACTTATCGTTCTTTGCTTCCTGGTGTAGAATATGTTGCTCCGCCAAAACAAGAGGTCTTGAACCCATTTAGCTCCGAGAAAGAAAAAATCTTTCATCGGCTTTCCCAAACTGAACTAGAGCCAAAAGCAATCCAACGTCAGTTTCAGGGAATCGGTTTCGATACCGCTCAAGAGCTGACCAAAAGATTACTGGAACGTCCTAATGAAAAGATGGTTGTATGGGACGAATTTTTCTCAGCCATCAGCCATCAGCCTATTCCTACTTTTTACGAAACGGAAAATAAAAATTTTTTCACACCGATTGCTTATCAGGTATTGTCCGAACAGGCATCTGCTGTAACAGCTTATCCAACACTCAGTCAATTATTAGATAGCTATTATCACGAAAAAGCAGAGAAAGATCGGGCAAAACAACAAGGCGGAGAACTGATTCGAAAAATCGAAAATGAACTAAAACGAAATAAAAATAAATTGAAAAAACGTGAACAAACACTCAAAGAATCCGAAAACGCTGAGAATTACCGTAGAGATGGCGAACTACTTACTACTTTTCTGACACAAGTACCACGCGGCGCAAAAGAAGTTGTTTTACCTAATTATTATGAAGAAGATCGGCCAATCAAAATAGCACTAGATCCGGCATTGACACCAAATCAAAATGCACAGAAATATTTCCATCGTTACCAAAAGCTGAAGAACGCTGTTAAGCTGATTGGCGAACAAATCCAAGAAGCCAAAGATGAAATCCAATATCTTGAATCTGTCTTATCTCAACTGGAAATTGCCGGCCCAATGGATATCGAAGCAATCAAAGAAGAATTGACTTCAGAAGGATACCTGAAAAAGAAGAACTTAAAAAAACAAAAACGTAAGAAACCATCTCAGCCTGATCAATACTTTTCTTCTGACGGAACGCTCATTCTTGTTGGTAAAAACAATCTTCAAAATGACCAGCTGACAATGAAGACAGCTAAAAAAACCGAATATTGGCTTCATGCAAAAAATATACCCGGTTCGCACGTCATCATTAAAAGTGACAAGCCCTCAGATGAAACAATTACAGAAGCTGCCGAGTTAGCTGCCTATTTTTCAAAATACCGATACTCTGCCCAAGTGCCGGTTGATCTTGTACAGGTAAAGCATATCCGAAAACCAAATGGCGCCAAGCCTGGTTATGTTATTTATGAAAACCAAAAGACGATTATCGTGACACCAGAAGAAGAAAAAATTACAGCTATGAAACAAAACAGGTAATCAATGAGTGTTTCTAGAATCATATTTGCGTACTTTCCCACAACAGCAATTAGTTATAAATTGTTTGCTACAAAAAGAGGAGTTGTGACAAAATTCTGTCACAACCCCTCTTTTTTGATTAACGGTGTTCAATAAACAGCGTTCTCATCTGCTTTTCTTAGCTCTGCTGGTCCAGTAACCGAGTAAGCTCTTTGATAAATCTTTGAGCGATTTCACTGAGCGGACGTTTCGCCGAATAAATGATATAAAATTCATTTAGTTCGCCTTCTGCCAAAGGGATTAACCGCAAATGCTCGCGAATCCCTCCAATCACAATACCAGATCCTGAAGCGTAAGCATCAGTTTCAAGAACGATATTCATCAAAGTACCTCGATCACTCGTATAAATCACTGTTTCTTGATCAGGGATCTCGATAAGGTCTTCATAAAAATACGGGAAATTATTTCCATCCTGTGTAAAACGAACTTGAGGATAAGATAACAATTCTTCTTTGGTGATCTCTGCGTGTTCAGCTAATGGATGTCCTTGCCTTAAAAAAATATGCGTTTTGAATTTTCCAATGCTGCGGCCACTTAGCTCTCCTAGTTGTAAATATCTTCTGATACCAGCTTGATTATGCTCATTCATATAAATAATGCCGATCTCACTGTGCTGCTCTTTGACTTCTTCGATCACTCTCGCTGTTGTCGTCTCCATGATCCGAAATTGTTTGATCTCGTCTTTGAATTCCTCGAGTAGCTGTGCGGTCAAAGGACCTAAGAAATCATAATGCTGGGCAGCGATCGAAAAATTGTCTCTCTTTTCACTCGTTAGATAGTGAGTTTCTAATGTATCAAGCTGGACCAATATTTTCTCGGCACGATTTAAGAAGTCTTGCCCTTCTTCTGTTAAATATGCCCCTCGATTCGTTCGAGTAAACAGCGTGATCCCTAACTCGGTTTCTAATTCTTTGATACCAGCTGAAAGACTTGGCTGGGAGACAAACATTTTCTTTGCCGCTTCTCTGAAACTACCATTGTTTGCTACAGCGACCACGTATTTCATCTGCTGGATATTCATTGCTCAAACTCCTCGAAATAATAAATTTCTCTTCCATTCAAGGGCTGGATTGGTCGGTTGTTCGGTCGAGCATACTGACCATCGAAGGGGAGAAGAAACTCTTGGTTCAGTTTTCCTACATGATCCATTACAAACCATTGGATTGGCCCGCTGGTAGGCGGAGTTGTCAATGAGCCAATATAATGGAAATGGCTTTTTTGCTCCGGAAAGAACACATCCGGATTTACCCAATGCTCATGTTTTTCTAAGTTCCAACTTTCCCCATTTTCTTGATTATACAGCCAACCTTCCTGTTCCATTAGCTGGTACATGACACCCACGACTAGATTCTCTTTTTTGCTGTTCATATGAACAAAATGAAATTCAATATCTTCCTGTTTTCCGTTGATGATATGTTCAGAAGGCAAGTGGAAATGAATATCTGTCAAATAATAGCGTTCTTTCTTGAACTCTACATAACTGAGTTGGTCAAAAGGTACTAAATGAATCGTGTTTTTGAATTCCTTGTCAGTAAACCGTTGCTTTTGATAATGAAAGGAAAGCGTGTCTCCTTCTATTTTGGTTTCTTCCCCCTTGGTCAAATGAATAGGCGACTGCAATGGAAATTCCGCACCTCTCGCAAACCAATCACATAAACTCGCCCAATTTTCCGGACCTTTGTCTCCAGAATAGCCCCATTCGACATCCATATTCTTTTTCAACTATACTTCCCCCTGCATCTCATATTATTTTTATTTTTCTTCTTTCTTTACAATCGTTGAGACGGTTTCTAAAAACGCCTCTTTTCCATAAAATTCCTGGTTCAATAGTTCCGGAAATATCTCTTTAAAGAAATACTGAACAGAAGGCCGATGTTCAAAGCTTTTAATCGTAGTCACTGCCTCAATAAACATCTCCTTATAAACTTTTTCCGGGTTATTTTTGATGATTTCATCAAAAGATTCATAAAGAAGGTCAACCTTATCTGAAATGGCTAATAGTTCTCCTTCTACGGTTTCATCTTTTCCTTCGAACAACCGACGGCGATAAACTTCTTGGAACTCAGCTGGAATCTCTTGGTTGATGAATTCGTCCGTCATCTTTTCTTCAACTGTTTGCAGCATCCCTCTTAACTCTTTGCTTGCGTATTTCACCGGCGTTTTGATATCACCAATAAAACGCTCTGTGTAGTCATGATTCAATGATTTTTCATAGAGCAGTTTCCAATCGATCGGTTGTCCATTCGCTTCTTCAATGTCTCCTAGAACTTGCGCAATAGATGCTACACGATACGAATGTGCTGCAACTGTATGCTCTGTATATTTAAAAAATCCAGGTGCCCTTGTGATCGTCTCTAAATTGTTCAATCCTAAAATAAATTCATTCAATCCCATAAAAGTTACCTCCCTTTGAGATTTCTTTTTCCGAATATCATATCATTAAATAACTGATATTCGCAACATTTCCGCTCTTTACCATTTTTGAAACAGCTCCCTTACCAAAAAATAGAGAAAATCTATATATAATAGAAAAAAGAGAAGAGATTATTCTCTTCTTTCTGCTAACCAGTCTTAGAAAAATGAATTTTAAAAAAATCAAAAACTGATCACGATAGAAGTTTCTTTTCATACCTGATGAAAAGATGCTTCTCGCAATCAGTTTTTGGATTTTTGCTATTCCAATTGATGATTCTGGAGACACAAATCGGATTTCTCTATCTTCATCAAGCGCGCTTAAATCTGCCAATTTTCAGGATCTTTTTTCCATTCTTTTAGCAGAGTTAATTCTTGCTCATCGATATAACGATCTTCTAAAGCTGCTTCAATCAATACAGAATAATTGGTCAACGTCATAAGAGGGATTTCGGCTTTTTCGAAATTTGCTTTTCCTTTTGGCAACTCATACGTAAAGATAGCCGCAACACCAAGGATATCCGCACCTTCTCTTTTTGCTGCTTCAGCTGCTTCCAAGACACTTCCGCCTGTAGAAATCAAATCCTCGATCACAACCATCTTCTGACCTTCAAATATACGTCCTTCGATTTGGTTACCTTTCCCATGATCTTTCGCCTTACTTCGAATATAGACCATTGGCAAATCCAGTATTTCCGCTACCCATGCGGCATGAGGGATTCCTGCTGTTGCAGTTCCAGCAATCACTTGTACTTCAGGGTAAGCTTCTTTGATTTTGCTTGCTAATCCTTTTGCGATCTCTTTTCGGACTTTTGGATAGCTCATCGTGATTCGGTTATCACAGTAAATTGGGCTTTTGATTCCACTTGCCCATGTAAAAGGATTACTTGGATTTAAAAATACTGCTTCAATTTCTAATAAGTCTTTTGCGATACTTTGTTCAACATTCATTTTAGGTTAGCTCCATTCTGTTTGAATCGTTTGATATGCTTTATAAGGATTAGTTGACTGAGTGATTGGTCGACCTATAACGATAAAAGTTGAGCCGATCTCTTTTGCCTGAGAAGGTGTGACTACTCTTGTCTGATCTCCTGCGACTGTTCCTTCTGGTCTTATACCCGGAGTTAAGCAAACAAATTCGTCTCCTGCCATTTCTTTGATCGCTTCTACTTCCCAAGCAGAAGAAACCACACCATCTAATCCTGCTTTTTTGGCACAGCTAGCATAATGGATCACACTTTTTTCTAAAGAAACTTCGATTAGTTGATCGGCATGCATTTCTTCTTCACTTGTAGAAGTAAGCTGAGTGATAGCTAGAAGTAGCGGACGTTTTCCACCTTCTGGAGTCCCCTCTTCTAATCCTCGCATTGCCGCCTCCATCATACGAATACCGCCAGCGGCATGAACACAGGTGAGATCAACACCAAGCTTTGCCAATCCCCGCATTGCTTTTTCGACCGTATTCGGAATATCGTGAAGTTTCAGATCTAAAAATACATTATGACCAGCCTCTTTTAGATAACGTACGATTTCAGGTCCTTCTTGGTAGAACAATTCCATTCCGATTTTCACAAACAATTTTTCTTCTTTCGGGAAAAATCGAAGAAAGTCTTCTACCTCTTGCCTAGTTGAAAAATCTAATGCAATAATTGGTCGTTGGTCTAGTTGATTCATCGTTCACGTTCCTCTCTCACTTCTTTTATTAATCTTTCCAGCGATTCGATGCCTAGTTCGCTCATTCGCACAGGGAGCTCTTTAATTAGTTTAGGACAGATATACGGATCGGTGAAATTCGCGGTCCCTATAGCTACAGCACTTGCTCCAGCCATAAACATCTCAAGAACATCATCCACTGTCTGCACGCCGCCCATCCCAATGATTGGAAGGCTGGATATACTTGCTACTTGGTGAATCAAACGAATAGCGACAGGCTTGATTGCTGGTCCGGAGAGTCCACCTGTTTGATTGGCTAAAATCGGTTTTCTTGTCTTAAGGTCAATCCGCATACCAAGAAGAGTATTGATCATCGTAAACCCATCCGCCCCTCCAGCTTCGATTGCCTGAGCGATTGGAACGATGTCTGTTACATTTGGGGACAATTTGACATAGACAGGAACAGAAGAAACTTTCTTTACTGCTTGTGTTAATTGAAAAGCAACATCAGGATCTGTTCCAAAAGCAATTCCGCCATGTTTGACATTTGGGCAAGAAATATTCAGCTCGATTGCTTTCACATTTGGCGCTTCGCCAATTTTGCTACAAACTTCTACATAGTCTTCTTCACAAGCACCAGCAACATTTGCGATGATGGGTAACTCATTGTACTCCTCTAATTCTGGAAGAAGTTTATGCATAACAACGTCTAGACCAGGATTTTGCAAACCAATTGCATTCAACATGCCAGATGGTGTTTCCGCCACTCTTGGTGTGGGATTGCCAAAGCGGGCATTTGGAGTCGTTGCCTTGACCATGATCGATCCAAGCTGATTCAAATCATAGTATTTTCCGTATTCTTTGCCAAAACCGAAACAGCCGCTTGCCGGCATGATAGGATTTTTTAATTCTAGACCGGGGAGCTTGACTGCTAAAGGATTCTCATTCATATAATTACCTCTCCTATTTTAAAAATCGGTCCTTCGTCACAAACTTTCACACTTTTTGTTCCTGTTTCATCTTCCGGCGTATGACAAACGCAAGCATAGCAAGCCCCTATCCCACATGCCATGCGGGATTCTAATGATAACTGGACATTTTGATGCGAAGAAAACAGCTGTTCCACTGTCTTCAATAACCCGTTTGAACCACATGCAAAAACAGCTGTAGGTTCCGTCTTCGTTCCTAACAATAAATTACCGACATTTCCGTGCATACCGTATGTTCCATCGTCAGTAGCGATTCTTGTTTCTCCTAGACGATTAAATTCTTTTTCATAATAAACGACTTCATGTGTGGCAAAACCTAAAAAATGCGTTGGCTTAATTCCTTTTTCGACTAACTGTTTTGATAACTCATATAGAGGAGGGACACCGATTCCTCCACCGATTATAAATACTTCGTCTCCTGTATGAAGATTGGACAAATCAAAACCATTGCCTAAAGGACCCATGACATCTAAATGGTCTCCGGCAGAAAGAGTAGAGAAGACTCTAGTCCCCTCACCTTCCACCCGATAAATGATACGGCAAGTATTTGTTTCGTGGTCGATATGATTCAAGCTAATCGGTCGGCGTAATAGCAAGTCTGCACGCGGCACGAGAATATGCAAGAACTGTCCTGGTTGCTGCATTTCTTTTACTAGATCACCTTTCAATGTCATTTCAAAAATCTTTGGTGCCAGCTGTTTTTGCTGAACGATTTCCATCATTTCTTGTTTCATCTGTCCCCTCCTGCAACGGTTTTTCGTCTTTTTATCTTAACATGTGCTCGCCGTTAAATAGGGTTAGTTGAAAAAGCACGGGATTCCATCACTCGAACGATCGCATCTGCTGTGTCTAAAGAAGTAAACAATGGAATACCATGTTCAACTGCTTCTCTTCGGATGATGAAACCGTCTTTAGAAGCATTTCCCCGATCTTTATCAATCGTATTGACAACCACTTGTGTTTTACCATCTCTTATTAAGTCGACTACATTTTTTTCTGCTGCTTCCTCAGAAATTTTCGCTACTGTTTCAACGACCAGACCATTTTTTTCGAAATAAGCAGCTGTATGTTTCGTTCCTATCAGACTATAGCCAATTTCTGTAAAACGTTTAGCTAATTCTAGTGCTTCTTCTTTTGTTTCGTCCGCAATCGTAAATAATACGGCTCCATATTCAGGCAAGTGTAATCCAGAAGCTTCGAATGCCTTGTACAAAGCTTTGTCTAATTGTCTGTCAGATCCCATTACTTCTCCAGTCGATTTCATTTCAGGCCCTAAGTAAGTATCAACTTTCTGCAATTTCGTAAAAGAAAAGACAGGTGCTTTAACATGAACTTCTTTTGTTTCTGGATAAAGTCCGTTTTCATAACCAAGTGTCTTTAGTTTCTCTCCCAAAATAGCTTTCGTCGCAATTTGTGCCATTGGAATTCCTGTCACCTTACTTAAGAATGGAACAGTCCGACTTGCTCGAGGATTGACTTCGATCACATAAACCTCATTTTCATGGATGACAAACTGGATATTCATCATCCCGACACAATTCAAACCTAATGCTAAGCGGATCGTGTAATCTTCGATCGTTTTCTTGATCGATTCAGATAATGTTTGAGGTGGATACACAGCCATTGAATCCCCTGAATGGACACCAGCACGCTCAATATGCTCCATGATCCCTGGGATGAGTACTGTTTCACCGTCACAAATCGCATCCACTTCGCATTCACCGCCAAGCAAGTAACGGTCCACTAGTACTGGATGTTCTGGAGATGCTTTCACGGCATGTTCCATGTAATCTTCTAAATCTCGCTGGTTTTCAACGATTTCCATCGCACGTCCGCCTAATACATAGCTTGGACGAACAAGAACTGGATAACCAATTCTCGAAGCGATAACCACGGCTTCTTCTTTACTTGTAGCAGTATCCCCTAAAGGTTGAGGAATATCCAACTCTTTCAGCGCTTGCTCGAATAAATCACGATTTTCCGCACGATCCAAGTCTTCGATCGTCGTCCCTAAGATTTTTACACCAGCAGCAGTCAAAGGTTCGGCTAAGTTGATTGCTGTCTGACCACCAAATTGAACGATTACTCCTATCGGCTGTTCTAGCTCGATCACATTCATCACATCTTCGAAGGTCAATGGCTCAAAATATAATTTATCCGAAATAGAAAAGTCAGTCGAAACTGTTTCAGGATTGCTGTTCATGATGATTGCTTCGTATCCTGCCTGCTGGATTGCTTTGACAGAATGCACAGTCGCATAGTCAAATTCAACCCCTTGTCCGATACGGATAGGACCAGATCCCAGTACTAGAACTGAGTGCTTTTCTGATCGTGAACTTTCATTTTCATATTCATAGGAACTATAAAAATAAGGTGTTTTTGATTCGAATTCCGCTGCACAAGTGTCAACCATCTTATATACAGGAATCAAATCATTTTCTTTTCTCATCTGGCGAACGGCTTCTTCGTTTATTTCCCACAGCTCCGCCACTTTTTTGTCTGTAAAACCGTTTTGTTTCGCTGTTTTCAATATCTTGTCATCCAACGGCTGCTGTTTCAACTGCTGTTCGATTTCTACGATATGCAACAGTTTATCTAAAAAGAATAAATCGATTTTTGTCAAATCTGCTAATTCTTCTATGGTGTACCCTCTTCTAATAGCTTCAGCTACATAAAACAGGCGATCATCTTGTGCTCGAACCACTTTTTGGATTAGGTCATCGTCCGTGATGTCTGCCAACTCAGGAAGTTCGATATGGTGTGTACCGATTTCTAAAGAACGCACAGCTTTCAATAAAGACTCTTCGATATTCCGACCGATAGCCATCACTTCACCAGTTGCTTTCATCTGCGTGCCTAAAAGCCGTTCTCCGTTTTCAAACTTATCAAACGGCCAGCGAGGAATTTTAGCTACAACATAATCTAATGCAGGTTCAAATTCTGCAAAAGTCGTTCCTGTAACAGGATTTTTCATTTCGTCTAATGTTAATCCAAGCGCTATTTTAGCAGCTAGCTTAGCGATCGGATAGCCAGTCGCCTTACTTGCTAACGCAGATGAACGAGAAACACGCGGATTGACTTCAATCACATAATAATTAAAACTATGTGGATCAAGAGCGAGTTGGACGTTACAGCCTCCCTCGATCTTAAGTGCTCGAATAATCGAAAGAGAAGCATCACGAAGCATTTGATATTCATGGTCAGACAATGTTTGACTAGGGGCAAATACGATAGAATCACCTGTATGGATACCCACTGGGTCAAAATTTTCCATATTGCAGACAACGATTGCATTATCAGCCGAATCTCTCATCACTTCATATTCAATTTCTTTAAAACCTGCAATACTTCGTTCAATCAAACATTGGGTAGCGGGGGAAAGACTTAATCCATTTTCTGATACGATACGTAATTCTTCTTCATTTTCACACATACCTCCACCAGTTCCGCCTAAAGTAAAGGCTGGACGAACGATGACAGGATAGCCGATTTTATTTGCAAAATCTACAGCTTCTTCTACTGTATTGACGATTTCAGACTCGGGGATTGGCTGATTCAATTCTTTCATCAACTGTTTGAATAGATCACGATCTTCTGCTTGATCGATCGCAGAAAGCTTTGTTCCTAGAAGTTCTATGTTCAATTCTTCTAAAATACCTGATGCTGCCAGCTCCATTGCCATATTGAGGCCTGTCTGTCCGCCTAAAGTTGGAAGGAGAGCATCTGGACGCTCTTTTCGAAGAATCCTTGATACAAATTCAAGTGTGATCGGTTCGATATATACTTGATCTGCCACTTCTTTATCCGTCATGATCGTCGCAGGATTAGAATTTACTAAAACCACTTCATATCCTTCTTCTTTTAAGGAAAGGCATGCTTGTGTTCCTGCGTAGTCAAATTCTGCGGCTTGACCAATGATGATCGGACCAGATCCAATCACCATAATTTTCTTGATATCTGTACGTTTCGGCATCTGTTTACTGCTCCTTTCCTGCATCCATCATTTCCATAAATTCATCAAATAAATGTAGTGCATCATGCGGACCAGGGGCAGCATCTGGATGAAACTGCACACTGAAAGCGGGATAATCTCTGTGTTTGACTCCTTCTACTGTTCCGTCATTTACTTCTACATGAGTTACGATGAGTTTTTCTGGATCAATCGTGGCTTCATCGACTGCATAGCCATGATTTTGAGAAGTAAAATCAATTCTTCCGGTCGCTACTTCTCGTACCGGGTGATTTAATCCTCGATGTCCGAATTTCATTTTATAGGTATCTGCATCGTTGGCTAAAGCAAATAACTGGTGACCGAGACAAATACCAAAAATCGGTACTTTTCCTTGGATTTTTTTGATCATTTCGATTGCTTCTGGCACATCTTTTGGATCACCAGGTCCATTCGTCAGCATGACTCCGTCTGGTGATAGCGCTAAAATCGTCTCGGCATCTGTGTTATAGGGAAGTACTGTGAGGTTACAGTTTCTTTTACTCAATTCTCGTAAAATACTATGTTTTAAGCCGAAGTCAATGACAATGACTTTCCGACCTGTTCCTGGACTTGGATAAGGTTTGTTAGTTGAGACTTGCTGCACTTGATTGGTTGCTAGAACGGTTGCTTTCAGCTGATCAAATGCATGTTCGAAGGAATCTCCAGCATCAACGATACTAGCTTTCATCGTTCCGACTTCACGGATTTTGCGAGTAAGGGCGCGCGTATCGATACCTGATATTCCAGGAATTCCTTTTTGTTTCAAAAATGAATCTAGCGTCATTTGGTTTCGCCAGTTTGAAGCTACACGTGCATGTTCTTTTACTACTACTCCTTTGCATGTTGGAGAAATCGATTCATAATCATCTCTATTTACCCCATAATTACCCACCATAGGATAGGTAAATGTAATGATTTGACCGTTAAAACTTTGATCAGTGATAGTTTCTTGATAACCAGTCATACTTGTTGTAAAAACGATTTCTCCGAAGACACTAGCATCTGCACCAAAAGCCTTTCCTTCGAAAACTGTTCCATCTTCTAATATAAGCAAACGTTCCATACTTTTATTCTCCCTTCTGCCACACAAGTTTTCCGTTGACAAAAGTCATTTGTGTTTCGCCTTTTACTTTCCAGCCGATAAAAGGTGTATTCTCCCCTTTTGATAAAAAGTCTTCTTTATCGATCGTGCAAGTTTGTGTAATATCAAAAACTGCTACATCAGCGGGGGCACCAACCGTTAGCGTTCCTGCATTCAAACCAAAAATCTCAGCCGGTTTAACTGCCAACCAATTGATCACTTGTTCCAACGTGAATCGACCAGTTTCTACAAAATGAGTATAGATCAGTTGAAACGCTGTTTCGCTTCCTACGATACCAAATGGTGATTTCATGAAACTTTGGCTTTTTTCTTCTAATCCATGGGGGGCATGATCTGTAGCGATGCAATCGATCGTACCGTCAAGCAAGCCTTCGATCAAAGCTTCTCTGTCCTCCCGTCCTCTTAGCGGCGGGTTCATTTTCCAAAAGCCGAAATCTTCGGGAATATCTTCGTCGATCAAAATAAGATGATGGGGTGAAACTTCTGCTGTTACGTGGATTCCTGCTTTTTTTGCGTCTCTGATTACACGGACACTTTCTTTAGTAGAAACATGGCAAACATGGTAATGAACACCAGTTGCTTCAGCTAGCAACAGATCTCT
>NZ_BEHC01000044.1:0-31071 GCF_003112495.1 Enterococcus sp. H57 | reverse complement strand
AGCAATTTGAGAAGACTCGGTTACGCTTAAGATCCCGGGAAGACCAAGTTCTTCTGCCTTCTTGCCAGCGTGCATAACGCCGCCAAATAATAAAGATTCATCTTCTGTATGGGCTACTAGGGCTTTATTGTTTTTTGCAGCTTCTTTCATAGCCAGATACATCGTCCCAGCTGTTTGGACACCTACACCGTCATTTGTGAAAGCAAAAGCACCTTCTTCAATCAGTGCTTCTTGATCAACTAATTTCTCACTTCGCAGATTTTCTGTGATTGGCGCATACTGCAATACCTTCACAACTGCATCTTTTCTAATGATGTCATATACTTGTCTCAGCTTTTCTGCCGTATCAGGTACAGGATTTAAATTCGGCATCGCGCATACAGTAGTGAAACCGCCACGAGCAGCTGAGCGAGTCCCAGCTTCGATCGTCTCCTTGTATGTAAATCCTGGCTCTCTCAAATGAACATGGACGTCCACTAAACCAGGTGTGATCAATTGTCCCTTTGCATCAAACACTTCATCAAATTCGGCTTCTGAGAATCCTGTACCGATTGCTTTGATTCGCCCATCTTCTATCCAAATTTCTGCTGGTGTCGTCATATTTTTTCGTGTATTGATCTGACCGTTTTTAATGAGTGTTTTCATTTTTTCATCCTCCTATAATTACGCTTTTCCATTTAGCACTGCTTCTAAGATTGCCATTCTGACGAATACTCCATTGCTCATTTGCTGAACGATCCGCGACTGTAATCCTTCCACTAATGAATCAGCTAATTCTACATCGCGGTTAACTGGTGCTGGGTGCATAATGATTGCATGTTTTTGCAACTTCTTCGCACGCTCAACTGTTAACCCATGTTCCTGATGGTAGCCTTCTTTTGAGAAACTTTCTTTTCCATCATGGCGTTCGTGTTGCACCCGAAGCATCATCATGACATCAACTTGATCTAGTAGTTCATCCAATGGCATATAATGTCCGTACACTTCGAATTCATCGTCGTACCATTCTCTAGGACCTGAGAAGAATACTTGTGCGCCTAGACGTTTTAACATCTGCATATTGGATTTAGCTACGCGAGAGTGAGTGATATCACCTACGATGGCAACTTTCAGTCCTTCAAAATGTCCAAATTCTTCATAAATGGTCATCAAATCAAGCAAGCATTGGGTTGGATGCTGTCCGCTTCCGTCTCCTCCATTGATAATCGAACACTGGATTGTTTTACTTTGTATCAGTTCGTCATAATAGTTCTCATCACCATGACGGATAACCGCTACGTCTACGCCTAATGCTGACATCGTCAGTACTGTATCGTATAGTGTTTCCCCTTTTTGGACAGAGCTTGTGCTTGCTTCAAATTCAATCACTTCTAGCCCTAGTTTTTTCTCCGCTACATCGAAGCTTTTATGTGTGCGAGTACTATTTTCGAAAAAGAGGTTTGTAGCAAAGTACTGGCGCTTTTGCGGAGTCCAATTAGCACCTTGCTTGAATTCCTGCCCTCTGCGGATCAAGCCCATAACTTCTTGATCAGTAAGTGCCTCAACGGTCAATAAATGCTTTAAGCTGATACGTTCTGATTTGATGATCATAATGTTTCCTCCTTAGTTTTCTTCGCTTCGTGAAGTTTCTGGTAAGATAAGATTTAAAATGATGCCAAGTACAGTTGCTAATGCCATTGCCGACAATGTAAATGTGCCTACTTCAAAGACGAGTCCGCCAATTCCTACTACTAAGATAACTGAAGCAATCAACAGATTTTTCTTTTTATCAAAATCGATTTTGTTCTCGATTAAAATCTTCATTCCACTTGCCGCAATTACTCCAAATAAGATAAAACTGATTCCTGAGATGACTGGTCCAGGGATACTTAAAATCAAAGCGCTTAATTTTCCTACGAATCCTAAAATGACTGCAAATACTGCAGCTCCACCGATCACAAACACGCTATGGACACGTGTGATAGCCAGAACACCAATGTTTTCACCGTAACTTGTTACAGGAGGACCTCCGACAAAGGCTGCCACGATTTGTGCTAACCCATCACCTGTCAACGTCTTATGAAGACCCGGTTCTTCAAAGAAATTACGTTTAGTTAGTTTATTCAATACCATAAGATGGCCGATATGCTCTGTCATCGTCACAAAAGCGATGGGTGCCATTGTTGTGATTGCTCCAAGATATAGCTTTGGTTCATATTGTACAAAGGGAATCTCAAAGTTAGGAACAGCAAACCAGGCAGCGTCTACGATTGGCTTAGTATCCACGATTCCAAACAGCAAGGCTACGATGTATCCGCTAATGATACCTAGTAAAATCGGAATCAATCCGAGAAAACCTCTTAGCCACATGTTGAAGAAAATGGTCAATCCTAATGTGATCAGCGCTACAGCAATATACTTGAAATCATACGTGCCCTGATTATACATAGCATTTGTTGCTGCATTTGCCGCAAGTCCCAACCCGATAACCATGATGACTGGACCGACGACGATTGGAGGCAAGATTTTATCCAGCCATGCTGAACCGATCTTTTTGATGATCAGCGCAACAATCAAATAGACTAATCCAGTTGTGACTGCTCCTTGTGCAATCGCTGGATAACCATCTGTTTTCATCAAAAACTGCATCGCTGCAATGAAAGCGAAGCTGCTTCCTAAGTACGCAGGTATCTTTCCTTTAGTAGTAAATAAGTACACCAATGTACCTAGTCCTGAACTGACTAGCGCGATACCTGGATCGATACCTACTAAGATGGGGACTAACACGGTTGCTCCGAACATCGTGAACAAGTGTTGTAAACTTAATCCTACCCAATGTCCTGGGGTTGGGCGATCGTGGATATCTAACACCACGTCATCATTATGAAATCCTTTTTTCTCCGACATGTTTCTCTCTCCTCTAATCTTCCTCTTTCAAAATCATGATGCGATCTTGTCCATCAAGCTCTTGCATCTCTACTAAAATCTCTTCCGCCCGAGATGTTGGAATGTTCTTCCCAACATAATCTGCACGGATTGGCAATTCTCGATGCCCACGATCGACTAGGACTGCTAATGAAATTTTTCTTGGTCTGCCAAAATCCATTACTGCGTCCATTGCTGCTCGAATCGTTCGTCCTGTATACAAAACATCATCAATCAAAATAACTTCTTTTCCTTCTAAGGAAACTGGGATGTCAGAAGAATGAAGTTCCGGTTCTTCTGGATTTTCTTTTTTGTCATCTCGGTATAAAGTGATATCCAGTTCTCCTACAGGAATATCGATATCTTCTAGCTGCTTCAGGCGTTCGGCAATTCTTGATGCAATGTAGATTCCACGTGTTTTGATACCTACTAATACAATATCTTGGATACTATGATTTCTCTCGATAATCTCGTAAGTAATTCGAGTCAATGCTCGCTTCATCGTTACCTGATCTACTACTTCTTTTGCTTGCATATTCATTCCCCCTACTTTTTTGCATAAAAAAACTCCTGCCCTAAGAGGACAGGAGGAATGTTTAGACTGAGCGTATACTGATACACTGATAGCTATACTATGTCAATGAGCAATCTACTTATGGCGCACCATACGTATCCTTGCTCCCACCCTTCTTAGCCTCACGGGACTAAACTTAAAGGAATTCTATTAAGTTTTATGCTTTCGTTGTTAATTACTATACCGTTATCTAAATTAAAATGCAATGTTTTTTCTTAATTTTTCTAAAGTTTTTTCAAAAACTTCTGGAAGAGGTGCTTCAAAGATCATCTTTTCGTTTGTAGTCGGGTGCGTAAAACCTAACATTTGCGCATGGAGAAACTGACCATTGCCTTTCAAAGTTTTCTTCGGTCCGTATACTGGATCTCCAGCTAACGGATAACCGATATACTTCATATGCACACGGATCTGGTGTGTTCTTCCGGTTTCTAGTTTTAATTCAACCAGAGTAAATCCTTCGAAACGTTCCAATACAGTAAAATGTGTGACAGCCGGCTTCCCATCTTCTCTTATCGCCTGCATTTTCCGGTTTTCCTTCGAACGGCCGATTGGCGCATTGATGGTTCCTTTTTCGTGAGGAATCTCTCCATGGACTAAAGCAACATATTTGCGCAAAGAGGTCTTATCTTTTAATTGCTGAGCTAATGATTCGTGTGCCTGGTCATTTTTGGCAACCATTAGCAGTCCGGAAGTATCTTTGTCGATTCGGTGAACAATACCTGGACGAATAACGCCGTTGATCGTAGAAAGATCCTTGATATGGTACATCAGCGCATTGACCATTGTGCCATGCGTATGACCTGCTGAAGGATGAACGACCATTCCTTGAGGTTTGTTTATCACCGCTACATCTTCATCTTCGTAAACGATCGTCAACGGGATATTTTCTGGGACCACATCTAATGTTTCTGGTTCGGGGATCAAGACAGTAATCTCGTCTCCTTGTTTTACTTTGTAATTTGCTTTGACTGGCTGTCCATTGACAGAAACCGCTCCATTTTTCAGCCACAGCTGAATTTGCGAACGACTGTAATCGGTGAATAAATTAGTCAATACTTTATCGATCCTACCAGATTCATGGTGAATCGTCGTTTTAAGTTCTGTCATTTTTTTCTTTGATCCTTTTCATCTAAAATAATATAAATTAATATACAAATCACTCCACATACAAGTGTCACATCTGCTACGTTAAAAATCGGAAAGCTCATAAAATCTGTCTGGAACATATCTACTACATAGCCAAGACGAATACGATCGATAAAATTGCCAATCGCACCAGCTAGAACCAAACTCAATCCAATCATGAACCAGCGATTACCTTTTTCACGATTTTTAATCATCAATGTGAGAATCACAACGACTGCAATGAGTGTCACTATAGTAAAGAACCACATCTTCCCTTCTAGCATACTCCATGCGGCTCCAGTGTTTCGAATATGATTCAGTGACAAAATACCTGGTATAAGATTTTTCGTCTCTCCAAGCGCTAGATTATCAGTGATCCACCATTTGACCAACTGATCCACTCCTACTAGCAAAGCGCTGAATATCCAATAAATAATTAACAAAAAATCAATCCTTTTCTATTTGTTTATAAATATCACGAGGTCGTACGATCCCGAGCAGATTACCATCGGGATTCCCATCTTTAGTGATAAGTACGGCTTCCAAAGTCCCTTGCTCACGAAACATCGCTTCAACCTCGTAAATATGTGTTTTAGCTGGAACAAAATGATAATTTGTGTACTTTCCGTTTTGGATGATCAAATCCAACGCTCGTTTATTTGTTAAATCAACCGGACCTTTTTGGCTTTCTTTTGCTAGCCAAAACCCGATATTACGTAAAGTAATCAATGCTACAAATTTTCCTTTATTGTATAACGGAAATTGTGAATACCTTTTTTCTGCTACTATCTTTAACAGTTCAAGTAACGGAAGATCTTGTTCAAAACCTGTTACACGTTTTGCAAATCGAGGCAGCACGGTTTCAGGCTGAATCAGTTCTTGTTCGATCAGCTGGATTCGCTTGACTGTCCAATCATTTGGCTCTGCAATGACAAAATCGACTGCGATCCGATCATGGACGATCGCATTCCTTAACTGAGCAAGCTGTAAAAGATCATCTTCGTATTTTCTGATCATTAATTGTTTTCTTTGAGCTAGGCGTCTGACAAGTTCGGTAAATCCCATATTTCGTGCATTTCCCATCTCGTCTCTCATCCATTTTTCGATTCGATTGAAACTGATTAAAAAAAGATCAGAGTTTGCCATAATTTTCCTCCTTGATCAAATATGCCCGGTTTTTTATATAGAAAAAGAACGCAATCAACACAATAACTGCAAAAAAACTGAAAAATAAATTTTGTAGGAAAACGGCCCCCAACCCAGTTGCTAGAAATAAAAACGGATAGATTTGAAGAATCAAGTAATTCATTGTGATCACATAAGCAGGCTTTGCTTCTTTCACTGTATAAACGGGGCTTTTTAGCCAATAAAAGGTGACCTGCATCGTAAAGGGCACTTCCAGATCAAGCGTTATCTTTTGTTCATGACTGAGAACACTGCGTTTTTCATCGTTGATTCTTAGCTGAATCGAGCTACCCATACCGTAAAAACCGGTTTTTCTTATAAATGTCGTTTTCATCATACCCTCCTATTATGCTTTAGTATAGCTCAAAATACAATAAAGAAAAAGAATGATCCTAGTGTAAACAAAATTAATTCCCTATCGTCTAAAAAAAGAAGCTGTAGTCAAAATACAGCTCCTTCGATGTTTAATGAAAGTTATTTAGTATACGGTAGATTATAATCAAGCTTAAAACAATCCCAACACTTCTCCGTCATTTGTCACGTCCATATTCAATGCAGCAGGTTTTTTAGGCAAACCAGGCATCGTCATAACATCTCCAGTCAAGGCTACTAAAAATCCTGCCCCTAATTTTGGGATGATTTCGCGGATCGTGATGGTGAAATCTTCCGGTGCACCTAGCAGTGAAGGATCATCAGAAAATGAATACTGTGTTTTTGCCATACAAATCGGCAGTTTGTCCCATTCATTCTTCGTAAACTCTTCTATTTGTTTTTGCGCTTTTTTGCTGAAAACAACACCATTTCCTCCGTAAATTTTCTTGACGATTGTTTCTGTCTTTTCTTGTATCGTTTCTTCTAGGCGGTATAATGGCTTGTAATTAGCTTCTTTTCTATCAATCAATCGTACTACAGCTTTTGCTAAATCAACGCCGCCTTCTGCTCCATCTGCCCATACACTCGCTCTCTTGGCAATAATCCCCTGATTTTCACACAAGTGCTCCAACAGTGTGAGTTCATTGTCTGTATCTGTTACGAATTCATTGATTGCGACGATCACAGGTAGCTGATATTGTTCCATATTACGTATATGGCGCTTTAAATTTGCAAAACCTACTTTCAAAGCATCAAGATTCTCATTTTTAAGTTCATCTTTTTTCATTCCGCCATGCATTTTCAATGCACGGACAGTGGCGACAATCACCACAGCATCCGGCGCTTTTTTCAAGTTAGGTACTTTGATATCTAAAAATTTCTCTCCGCCAAGATCTGCACCAAATCCTGCCTCTGTGACAACGTAATCTGCTAATCTCAATGCTGTCTTGGTAGCTAAAATACTATTGCAGCCATGAGCGATATTGGCAAACGGTCCCCCGTGGACAAAAGCTGGTGTTCCGTAAATTGTTTGTACAAGATTCGGCTTGATTGCATCTTTCAGCAGTAATGCCAGAGCGCCTTCTGCTTTCAAGTCTCCAGCAGTCACAGGCTGACGGTCAAATGTATAGCCGACAACGATCCTTGCAAGACGAGCCTTTAAATCTTCAAGGTCTGCCGCAAGACACAAGATAGCCATGATTTCGCTGGCAACTGTGATATCAAACCCATCTTCTCTTGGAACACCTTGGATTGGCCCACCCAAGCCAACAATTACTTTACGCAGTTCACGATCATTGAGATCGACTACCCGTTTCCAAATCACTCGGCGGGCATCGATGTTCAATTCATTTCCTTGATGAATATGATTATCTAAAAGAGCAGATAATGCATTATTAGCTGTTGTGATAGCATGCATGTCACCAGTAAAATGCAAGTTGATATCTTCCATAGGCAATACCTGTGCATATCCTCCGCCTGCAGCACCACCTTTGATTCCCATCACAGGACCAAGTGAGGGTTCTCGCAATGCAATAACAGATTTTTTATTGATTTTATTGAGCGCGTCTCCTAACCCTACAGTGATCGTTGACTTTCCTTCGCCAGCTGGTGTTGGATTGATGGAAGTAACTAAGATCAAATGCCCCTCAGCGTTATCCTTTGATCGATTGATTCCAGAAAAATTGATTTTCGCCTTATATTTCCCATACAGTTCCAAATCGTCTTCCTTAAGATCTAATTTACTAGCCACTTCAACAATCGGTTCTAGCTCTGTTTCTTGTGAAATTTGCAGATCATTCTTCATTTGATTACCCCTTTTCACGAACTTTATTCAACAAAATGTCTTCTTTGTTAAGATATGCCAATTATACCTTTTTTTATTCAGAAAAAAAACATAAAATTACAGGTTTTTAATTTATTTGACGTACTTATAAATACTCTTTATAATGAAGGCTATGATCAGACTTTAGAAAGGTCGTGAGTGCTTTGACCACAGGAATTGTAAAATGGTTTGACAACAAAAAAGGATACGGCTTTATCAGTTATGATGACACAGAAGAAATTTTTGTACATTTTACTGCGATTGAAGAAGAGGGATTCAAAACTTTGGAAGAAAATCAAGTGGTCGAATTTGAGATCATCGAAGGGAATCGAGGAACACAAGCTGCCCATGTCAAGAAAGGCAACGTTCAGACTACCGATACTAGTATGCATGAATAGATAAACAAATAGAGTGAGACGCTAAACGGGATGAACCGTACGTCTCACTCTTTTCTTTTCCTGTAAAAATTCGTTTTTTTAGGTTCTGATTTTTAAAATTAGCTTTTTCTTTTTTTCGTATAAGGATAAGGAATTGATTCTGATTTGGGTCCGTTTTTTTCAAAATGATCAAAAAGGACTACTTGATCTTTTTTTCGCATCATGAAAACAGATGGGGCTTTCTCATCTTGCAACATCATTTGCACCCCAGTATTAGTTGGCGTCAAAGATCGAATCTGTCCGACAGATATTTCTCGGTCTTTCCAAAAAGCAGCATAACGTATAATCACAGAGTTTGATTTTAAAATAAAAGAACGTCGCAAACCTAGAAATAGAAAAACAAGAAAAATACCTAAAACAAAATTGCTTTTCCAATAAGGACCTGTGTTTTCTAAAGAAAGAATCAGACTAAAAAACAGAATGATCAAGGTCAATGACCAATAGATGATCGTATGTGCCAGTTCAGGCTGCCATCGAATATTTTTTTTCATTCTCTAACCTCTCACCGATTCAGTAATGATATAATCTTACCATAACATTAGTTTGAACAAAAAGGAGAATCTCTTTTTATGTTAAAAGTATACATTGATGCCTCTACAAAAGGCAACCCTGGTCCTAGTGGAGGCGGAATCTTGATTGTCTATCAAGGTAAACAAGAACAGCTATCTATCCCGCTTTCTATAGGGACAAACCATCAAGCAGAGTTCGAAGTCTTTTTAAAAACTTTAGAATTTCTAAAGAAAAACGACTTACAGAATGAAACGATTTTCTGTTTTTCAGACAGCAAAACACTAGTTTCTACGGTCGACAAAAACGCAACGAAGAACGAGCTCTTCCTTCCCTACCTTCAAAGAATCCAAGAACTTCTATCCGAATTTTCTTTATTGATCCTGCAATGGTTGCCCGAAAACAAAAATAAAGGAGCAGATAATCTTGCACGTCAGGCTCTCCATAAACAATTAAAAGAAAAAAAGACTCTTTAAATTAAAAACTTTAAGGAGTCTTTTTATAGTTTCTCATTTAATATAAAAGATAATTGTGATCAAACGTAATTTCCAATTGGTAATCTCCGATTTTTTCTTCTATTTGACTACGTAAGATTCTTTCTAGTTCTGTATCATCAAACTGGAATTTCTCAGGGACCACTACATCAAATTGCAGCGTTTTTCCTTGATGAATTACTCTAAAATCATGAATATTAAGCCCTGTACCTGTTTCAAGAAGAATTTGCTTTAACTGCCGCAAGATATTATAGTATTTTTCGTTATCAACAGGCATTGGATCCAAGTGACAGACAAGTTCCACATCCAAAGACTTTTTAAAGTCTTTTTCTATCAGATCAATAATCTTATGAGCCACATTCAAATTCATTGATTCATCTACTTCGATGTGGACTGATGCAAAGCGTTTATTGGGTCCATAGTTATGCACCAATAAATCATGATAGCCAAGTATATCATCGCAAGCATTTAAATGCTCTTCCATTTCTTCAATCTCTGCTGGCGTTGGGCGACTTCCTAATAGTTCGTATACAAAATTTCGAAGCATCGTCAATCCACTATAAAGGATATATAATGCTAAAGCAAAACCTATATATCCATCGATACGCCATCCAGTTACCCATTCGATTGCTGCTGAAAGCAATACAGCCAGTGTAGTAAAGACATCATTATAACTATCTGTTGCTGTAGCTCTCAATGTTTCAGAATCAATGGATTGCGCAATAACCTGATACATTTTGCCTTGTGCAAATTTCAAAAAGATGGAAATGATTAGGACAAAAAAGACGATGGGTGTTAAAGAGACATTTTCTGGATGGATGATTTTTTCAGCAGAAGACTCTAAAAATTGAAATCCTACATAAGTAATGATGATCGAAACAAATAACCCACTGATATATTCGAAGCGTTCGTGTCCATAAGGATGTTCCTGATCTGCTGGCTTTGCAGCAATTTTAAATCCGATCAAAGTCAATATGGATGAAGCAGTATCTGATAGACTGTTCACTGCATCAGCCATAATGGAGACACTTCCTGAAAAAAGCCCGATCATTAGCTTAGAGACAAACAAGATCAGATTCGTAACCAATCCTAAGATACCCGCTAGTACTCCTTTTTTTGTCCGCTGTTGCGGTATTTGTTTCTTTTTTTCTTCTTGTTTCTTAGCCAAGTTTTTTACCCCTTCTAGTTTGCTTGTTGCTCAGGTAAAAAGATGGAGAGGACGATTGTTTTCCTCTCCTCTCTTCCTTTTTCTATCTATCGTGCGTCCTATTACTATTAAAAGATGGTCATTATTCTGGTTTCAACGGTGTTGCTGCAAATAACGCTTTTGCTAGTAATGGTGTTATGATTCCCGCACCTATTGCTTCTGGTATCCCATTGATTGCTGCAACCCCTGCTAAGGTTTTAAATAAAAGAGCAGAATCTACACCATAGGCATCTGCCGTTGCACCTGTATAAAATAATCCCATGAATCCTAACACTAAGACTGTATTGACCAATGAACCCAGTACCCCTGCAAAGGCTGAGCTGATCGTTATTGATTTATTTTTTTGATAAATCCAGTGGAAAACCAAGCCTGCTACTAAGCCAACAAGTACTCTGGGAACTACCGAGATAATCGGATTCGTGAACACTAATGTATCAAATGGCGTTGTTGGCATGGCATAGGCACGAACAATTGTAGCGATTCCCCAAAACAAGCCAATCACCATGCCATCTTTTGGGCCTAATACTACTGCAGCAATAATTACTGTGATATGGATAATTGTTAAACTAATGAATCCTAATGGAATAAACCCCAGCCAAGGAACCATCGCTTGTACGATGATGATTGCTAACAAGATCGCACGTAAGACTAGTCGAAAGGTCTTATTTCTACTATTCATTTTTTCACCCCTTTTTATTTATACTAATCGTAAAAATTTCTGTCACTTTCGTCAACTAAAGACCATCCGAATCCGACCATTTGATTAGATGCGCCAGCCAATTGAAAAAAGTATGAGGGCAAGACTTGTTTGTCTTCGCCCCCATAATCATGTTTCGTTCAATGTTTGAACTTTTGTTTTTCTGTCAAACGTAAACGCCCTATTGTTGCGCAACCCATTCTTTCGCAGCTTTAAGTGCATCTGGAATACCAGCAGGATTTTTCCCGCCAGCTTGTGCCATGTCTGGACGTCCACCACCGCCACCGCCTACTTTCGGTGCGATTGCTTTAATCAAGTCGCCAGCTTTTAGTCCAGCTTCATTTGATTCTTTCGTCATTGCCGCTAGCAGACTGACTTTTCCTTCTTGTTCGTTTGCTAAAACAAGAATATCTGAAATATTTTTTTGTTTCCATTGGTCAGCTAATTGACGCAGCTGATTCATATCTTTCACTTTTACTTGTGCTGCAATGATTGTTTTTCCATTGATCGTTTCTGGATCTTTGAATACATCACCAGCTTGTTGATTCGCTAACTTGCTAGCTAATTGTTCATTTTCCTTTTGTAGCTCTCTTACTTGCTGTTGCAATTGTTCCGCTTTTGAAACAACTTCCTTCAATTGAGGTGATTTAACAATTGTTGCTACTTGTTTTAGTTGTTTTTCTTCTTCTTCAAGTAGTTCGTACGCTTCTTTACTTGTTACAGCCTCGATTCGTCGCACGCCTGCACCAATTCCTGATTCAGAAACGATTTTGAAGATTCCGATGTTTTCTGTATTTGCTACATGTGTGCCTCCGCACAGTTCGATTGACCAGCCGCCAATATTTACTACTCGAACGTCATGTCCGTATTTTTCACCAAACAAAGCCATTGCACCCATGTTTTTGGCTGTATCGATATCTGTTTCAATTGTTTCAACTGGGATAGCTTCCCAGATTTTTTCGTTGACGATTCTTTCCATTTCAGCTAATTCATCTGAAGTGATTTGACCAAAGTGGGTAAAGTCGAATCGTAAATGTCCAGGAGCGACTAAAGAACCAGCTTGATTTGCATGCTCGCCAAGTACTTCTTTCAATGCCTTGTGCAGTAGATGGGTTGCTGTATGGTTTTTGATGATCCGATTGCGCATCGATTGATCAATCAATAGATGATAGGTTTGTCCTTCACTCATTGGTGCTTTTACTTCTACGGTGTGCATAAATTGACCATTAGGCGCTTTTTGAACATCTGTAACAACTGCTACGATTTCGCCTACTTCATTCATGATCCATCCTTGATCCGCTACTTGCCCACCCATTTCTGCATAGAAAGGTGTTTGATCAAAGATCATTTGAGCTTCACCTTCTGCGACTTCATTCAAAAGAGACTCACCTTTAACGATGACCAATAATTGACTATCTGATTCTTGTTCTGTGTATCCAATGAATTTACTTTCTACTTTGATATCTGTCAATAAAGCAGATTGTACCCCCATTGATTTTTCAGTACTGCGGGCAGAGCGAGCACGTTCGCGTTGTGCATCCATTTCTTTTTCAAAACCAGCATGATCAACTTTCAGTCCTTCATCTTCTGCCACCTCTTCCGTTAATTCTACCGGGAAGCCATATGTGTCGTATAGTTTGAAGATGTCTTTTCCTGCTAGAGTCGTCCCGTTTTCGTTTTTTACTTCTTGGATCACTTGATTTAAGATTTCCAAACCTTCATTGATTGTTTCATTGAAACGTTCTTCTTCTGTACGGATAACTTTTTCAATAAATTCTTTTTGTTGAAGTACTTCAGGATAATAACTTACCATGATTTCCCCAACAACAGGGACTAAACGATATAAGAATGCTTGTTCAATACCTAATTTTTTCCCATGCATGACAGCACGACGAAGCAAACGGCGTAAGACATACCCTCTCCCTTCATTCGATGGCAATGCACCGTCGCCAATAGCAAATGAAAGGGCGCGAATATGATCTGCGATTACTTTGTAAGAAATATCTGTTACTGGGTTTTCACCATATTTTACTTGTTTGCTTAGCTTTTCTACGGCGTGGATAATAGGCATAAACAAGTCTGTCTCAAAGTTCGTTGGCGCATCTTGAACGATTGAGACCATGCGTTCCAATCCCATCCCCGTATCAATGTTTTTATGAGGAAGTGGTTCAAATGTGTTATCAGGCTTATGGTTGAATTCTGAAAATACTAAGTTCCAGATTTCTAAATAACGTTCATTTTCTCCTCCTGGATAGTTTTCAGGATCGTCTTCTGCTAAATCGTTATAAGCTTCTCCACGGTCATAGAAAATTTCCGTATCCGGACCACATGGGCCTGCACCGATATCCCAGAAGTTGTCTTCTACATCAATAATGTGATCTAGTGGCAGGCCAACTTCTTCATGCCAGATGCGTTTTGCTTCTGTATCTTTTGGATAAACTGTTACATAAAGTTTTTCTGGATCGAATGCCATCCATTTTGGATCAGTCAAAAATTCCCATGCCCAGTGGATGGCTTCATTTTTGAAATAGTCACCAATCGAAAAATTACCCAGCATCTCAAACATCGTATGGTGCCGTGCTGTTTTACCGACATTTTCGATATCATTTGTTCGAATAGATTTTTGGGCATTTGTGATTCTTGGATTTTCTGGCACAACTGAACCATCAAAATATTTTTTCAATGTTGCAACACCAGAGTTGATCCACAATAAGGTTGGATCGTTCACGGGGATCAAAGACGCACTAGGTTCAATCGTATGTCCTTTAGATTGGAAGAAATCAAGAAACATTTGTCGAACTTGTGCACTACTTAATTGTTTCATGTCATTACCTGCTTTCTATAAATTAAATACAAAAAAACACCATCACAGCCAAGGACGAAAACTCGCGGTACCACCTTGATTGCAATGATGTGTAATCATTACCTCTTAAACTCGATAACGCTGAGCTGCGTCGGTATTTCTACCAAAATAGAAAAAGGGAGCAATTTGATTAGTGACTATTCTTTTTTCAGCCAAGAAAGAATTTTCTGTGAGTCTTAAAAAACAAATCATATCCTTTTCGTACTTAATTAGTATACGCATTCTATTGATCACTGTCAATATCTCAATTTTTATTTTCATTTCCTTTTGGTCATACTCCACGATTTTTGGTACGATAAGAATAAAGGAATCAATACATCTCTGCTATTCATGACAAGGAGGAATATGATGAAAAAAATAGTTGGAGCGGATGAATGGATACGCGCAGCTAGCTGCTTTTTGAGATATCAAGTTTTTGTATTAGAACAAGGGATTCCTGCAGAACTAGAATTCGACGGAAAAGATATCCCGCAACAAACCTATTATCTATTTCTTGATCAAAAAAGACCAGTAGCTACTTTGCGTTATGAAAAGAAAACACCTACTTGCTTCAAGCCGGAACGATTTTGCGTAGCAAAAGAATACCGAGGAAAAGGGTTAGGCGGTCAGTTGCTTGAAGCTGCTGAAAAACGGGCGGTTTCAGAAGGTTGTCAGACTAGTTATGTAGTAGCTGAAATGACGGCTGTAGATTTTTATGAAAAACAAGGGTATCATACTTGCACAGAACCTTTTATTGAAGATGAAGTACTTTGTATCGGAATGGAAAAAAGTCTAGCTTAAAAACAAGAGATTGTGACACGCCTTTTGTCACAACCTCTTGTTTTTTATTTATGTGAATTTTTCTTATTTTTACGAGCAGTACGGCTTTGCTGTCTGCGTTCGATTTTGCGTTCTTTTTTATTTTTTTCTGCAATTGCCCAATCGATTTTTTTCTTATAACCAGGCTTGATCTTTTTCTTTTTCTTCTTCACAAGACCAATCAGCGTGGGATCTAATACATCTTTTGATTTTTCTCGTTTGGCACGTCTATTACGATCGTATGTTTTGACGATTTCCCCGTTTTTGATTTCTTTTGGTTCAAATGAGACGCCCAATTTTTCTATCGCATCAATGGCTTGCTCATCATTTGGCGAATATAACGTAATGGCCGTTCCTTTTAAGCCATTACGTCCAGTACGTCCGACACGATGGATAAAGAAGTCTAGATCTTCTGGAATTTCTGCATTGATAACATGAGAAACACCTTCGATATCGATCCCTCTAGCAGCTAAATCAGTCGCTACAACATATTGATACTCCAGATTCTGTACTTGTCGCATCACTCGTTTTCTCTCTCTTGGGGTGATGTCTCCATGAATCTTTGCTACTTTCAAGCCTTGGTTTTTCAAGTAATCGGCAATTTCATCCACATGCTGTTTTGTATTGGCAAATACGATTGCTAAATAAGGATGACCAATTGTCAGCAGTTGATAAATCATTTGATTCTCATCTTTACCTTTTGTTGAAATCAGCCAATTTTCAATGTCTTCAGAAATAACTGCTTTTGGTTTGATTTCTTCAATGATTGGATTTTCCATGTATTTTCGTAAGAATGGACGAAGTTTTTCTGGAATAGTGGCAGAAAAAACTAAAAACTGCAGCTTTTCTGGTAATCGACTTGCAATTTGGTCTACTTCATTTAAAAAACCCATATCCAATGTCATATCCGCTTCATCGACAACAAATGCAAATGCGGTGTGAATCTTCAGCGCTTGTTCATTCATCATGTCTAATATTCTACCAGGCGTGCCTACTACGACCTGTGGCTGTTGGTGATGCAGACGATTTAATTGACGCTGTTTGTCTGTACCGCCGACAAAATTCGAGACACGGATCTCCGGTGTAGAAAATTTAGCGATTTGTGTAGCTGCTTCATAGATCTGTGCAGCTAGTTCCCTACTTGGAGCTGTAATAACAACTTGTACTTCCTCTTTTTCTGCATTGATTTTTTCAAACAAAGGCAACAAAAACGTATGTGTTTTTCCTGTACCAGTTTGAGATTGCCCAATGATATTTTTTCCTTTTGCAATTAAAGGAATCAAACGTTCCTGGACCTCTGTGGGCTGTTTGAAGCCCTTTGCGGTTAACGCTTCATTGATAAACGGTTTGAAGCGGAATATATCAAAATTATTCATTCGTGCACCTCTTCTCTTTAAATTATCACGACTTTGGCATTATAACACAGACAAAGGGTTTTTGCTCAGCTAATTTCGAGAATCATCATCCTTTGTTTGGCCAATCGTGCTAACAGTATATGTGTGACTAGCTTTTTCATAAAACAGAATCCGTTTTTTTCTCAAAAATGATAGCAAGATATTTAAAATAAAAATACCTTGCAGTAACAAGACACCGAGAGAAATGAATACTGCACTCATCTGCAACACCGTATTCGTTGTCGAATTCATGATTTGCTGAAGCAACTGCCCCAACCAGCTTAAACCATAAAAAAGAAAGTACAGATACCCGTAGCGGATCATCAATGCTTTTAAAGAAATTCGTTCGCGGTCTTCTTCCACCAAACGGATACGCACAATTTTTTTGCCAAGTGTCCATCCATTGGTTATAAACGGTACAATCATAAAGTATACCCCTACTTCTAATAAAAGCCACCAGATATGAGAAGTAACTGTCCCTGAATCGAACGCAAGTTTAAAGAAAATCGCCGCTACCAAATTAATAAGAGATAAAAATGTCCAGTCGATCAAATAAGCGACCAAGCGTCGAGTCAATGAGACAGTCTTTCCTTTTTCATAAGAAAGTTCATCCATTCGTCTTCTTGTAGGAAGCATAAATGTAAATAACGGCGTAACGACAAAACCAATGATTCCACCCAATGTATTTGTCACTAAATCATTCACATCAAATAAGCGGTATGGTCTTGGGTAGATAAAATAAAGTCCACTTAGCTGCGTCAATTCAAAAAATAGAGAAAGGCAGAAACTAGCAATCATCGTTTTCATAAAAGAAAGCCGGAAATAATATCTTAAATAAATGCCAAATGGTATGAGTAATAAAACATTAAAAGCTGGTTCCAAAAATACACTCTGCTTCATTGCCGGCAGGTAGGTACTAGGTTCAGACAAGACCAATACCGTGTTGTCTCTGAAATGTTGCCATGAAGCAAATAAATGCAGCTCCATCTTTGGCCCAGTCATTTGGGCAACCGTCTCCTTTGCCGGAAGTGGTAAGATCACCAAAAAATACGCACACAATAAATAAAAAACGAAAGAATACAAAATAACTGCCCTTGTTACTAGAAATGTTCCATACTTTCGATATTCATAAATAAAAAAAACAGATGAGATCGCTAAGGCTAAAAATGGAAAAACAATCAGCGCAAAACGAATCGGTTCGATATAACTTGCCATATGACTCCTCCTTGATTCTTTGTATCTCTCTTATCTTAGCAGTCCTTTGCTGTTTCAAGCAAGTAACGAGGCTATTATTTCTCATTTCTTTCAAAGTAAAGTAAGATAAACACAAAGGGGGTGTCGAGATGCTAAATATGTACTTTGTTTTTGGCGTACCTATTTTTTTACTGTTCCTTTATGCTACGATCGCTTATGTAAGAAAAAGAACTACAATTCATTATTTAGGATTTATTCTCCTGATTATTTCGGGTTTCATGCTAGTCTTCAATCTTCAGACTTGGCAGCAAGCACTTCTTGAAATGGATAAAATGACTCCACAAGCTTTGTCTAAAGTGCTTGGCTACCCTGTCTATCTGATTTGGCTTCCCATTTTCATTTCTGGTTGCTTGGTTTTATTAAATATTTATCGCGGCGTACGCCGAATAGTTCAGTTACGCAAATCAAAGTAAAAGGCAGAAATCGGTTGAGCCCGATTTCTGTCTTTTACTTTGCTATTTCATTGTAGACAAAACGACATTTACGTGATCAAAATTAACGAGTACTTTTGACATTTCTTCCACGTACTCCTCATTTAAATAAAATATTTTGTTTGGCAGAGAGTGCAGTTCTAATAAAATTCGAATGTTTTAGCTATCTACGTTTTAAATAGAGATAAATCGGGATACCGGCAAGTGTCAATACTATCCCCATCGAAGCTAAAAAGGTCTGAGTGATAAGCGTGCTTGATACGATAAAAGTCCCTCCAATGATTGCTACTAGTGGAATAAACGGATACATTGGAACTTTGTATGGTCGAAACAAATCAGGTTCTTTTTTACGAAGAAGAATGACACCAACAAAGACCATCGTATAAAAAATCCAAATGACAAAGATCAGCATATCCGTTAGTGTATCAAAACCACCGATCATCATCATGCCAATAGCGATGACTAGCTCTAAGATACCTGCGGCTACAGGAACTTTAGTTTTATCATGAAGTTTAGCAAAGAGCTTGCTAAAAGGCAGGTTGTTTTCTTTTGCCATAACATAAGGGAGACGCATTCCAGTAAGGGTATAGCCATTGATGGTTCCATAAACAGAAATCAAGATACCAACTGTGACCAGTCTTCCACCGAAGCCGCCAAAAATCATTTTTGCAACGTCACTTGCCGCATTGCTGTTTCCTGCGACTCCGTCGATAGATGCGGTTCTTAAGAACACCGCATTTACTAATAAATAAACGATCATGATTCCGATGATTCCTAAAGAAATTGCTTTTGGCAAATCTTTCGCCGGCTTTTTCAATTCTCCCGAAATATTTCCTACGTGTATCCAACCGTCGTATGCGAACATCGTTGCTAGCAAGCCCGCTCCCAAGGCTGAGAAAAATGAAAGATTTTCTCCTGCTTGGATCGGAAACAGTTGGAAGTCTACTCCTTCTTGTCGGAACAAACCGAAAATGACGATCACAAACAAAGGGATAAGCTTGCAGACAAGCGTAATCGACTGAAAAGCCCCTCCAGCTTTAGAACCTAAAAAATTGATCAGCAGGATCGATACAGCAGCTGTAACAGCTACGGGAACAATCATTGACTGGGAAAGACCAAATAGATTGACGAACTGTGTACCGAAAATGATCGACAAGGCTGCTACATTTGCTGGAAAATAAATCACGACTTGCGCCCAGCCCAATAAAAAAGCTGCTGTATTTCCGTAAATCCGTTCGATATATTTAATCATCCCTCTTGTTTCTGGAATAGCAGCTGCCAGTTCAGCTCCTGTTAGTCCTGCACAGACAGAAATCATACCACCGAGAAACCAAGAAAACATATGCAAACTGGCGGATCCTGTAACTTCTGCTACGCTTGCGGCTTTAAAAAATACCCCTGCACCGATCACTGTGCCCATAACAGTCGATAAAGCAGTAAAAAATCCCATCGTACGTTTTAATTCATTTTCTATTTTTACTTCTTTTACTGGCGTGGCTTGATATTCTTCCATCCCTTGTCCCCTTTCATACCATAGCCAATCCCAAAAGTATAAAAAACTTTTTGGATGTGGTTCTTGTTTTATACCGTCTCTACCAATTTTTCTTTCAGTTTTTCCAACATATCCTTTGTCATCGCATCTAAGTCGTATTTCGGCGAAAAGCCCCATTCCTCTTGCGCACAAGAAACATCTAGTGAATTTGGCCAAGATTCTGCTATTGACTGACGTACAGGATCCACATCATAATCCATTTCAAAATCTGGTATGATTTTTTGAATAGATGCTTTGATCTCTTCCGGGTCAAAAGACATCGCCGATATATTGAAGGCATTTCGATGAACCAATCGATCAGGATCTGCATTCATGAGTTTTATAATGGCATCGATCGCATCTGGCATATACATCATATCCATTGATGTACCTTGATCAATGAAACTAGTGTACTTTCCTTCTTTGATTGCTGAATAATAAATATCGACTGCGTAGTCTGTCGTACCGCCTCCTGGCAAGGTTGCATAAGAAATCAATCCAGGGAAACGGACACCACGAGTATCTACGCCATATTTCACATAATAATAATCACATAGTAGTTCTCCAGCTACCTTCGTTACCCCATACATGGTTGTAGGACGCTGAAGAGTATCTTGTGGGGTATGATCTTTTGGAGTATTTGGACCAAACGCGCCGATTGAACTTGGCGTAAAAAATTTCAGCTGGAATTCTCTAGCGACTTCCAATGCATTGACCAGCCCAGTCACGTTCAAATCCCAGGCTAATTGTGGTTTTGCTTCTGCAACAGCTGACAAAAGAGCAGCCAAATGAATCAATGTGTCCACTTGATATTGTTCTGCTATGCTGCGCATTTTTTCGTAATCCATTACATCTAGGATCTCAAAGATATCGTTTTTCTCAATGACTTCAGGCATGCGTATATCTGTCGCAATGACATTTTCACTGCCTAGTTCTTGACGTAGTCGTGTGATCAACTCTGAACCAATTTGTCCTAAACATCCTGTCACCAATACTTTTTTCATGATGATCCTCCCTGATCTTTTTTACTACTATCTTCAGATGATTAACAATATATGCGTGAACATGTTCTCTAATTTTAAATAGACGAAAAAACTAAATTTAGTTAAATAATTTCCATTTCTTTTCCTATTTTTTGATAAACTGCTACTGCTTCATCAAGCATTTCCCTCGTATGTTCCGCAGTCGGCATATTTCTGATCCTGCCTGTCCCAAGAGGCACAGTTGGATAAACGATTGGTTTAGCATAAATCCCATGTTCGATCAGCTTCTTAGAGAAAGTCTGAGTCACTTTTTCGTCTCCCAAAATGACTGGAGTAATAGGTGTTTCAGACATACCGATGTTATAGCCTGCTTTTTTCAATTCTTCTTTAAAATAATTAGCATTTTCCCAAACTTTTTCGACAAGTTCCGGATGTTCTTGCATCAAAGTAATCGAAGCCAATGCAGCTGCAGCTGCACCTGGAGTTAGCGAAGTAGAAAATAGGAATGGCCGACTTCTAGCTTTCAACCAGTCGATTAGTGTTTTCGATCCAGCTACATAACCCCCAACAACACCTATAGCTTTCGATAACGTGCCCATTTGCATATCGATTTTGTCGCTTAATCCAAAATGCTTGACGGTTCCTGCACCTTTTCCAGTTACGCCTGAGCCGTGCGCATCATCAACGTAGGTGACCAGTCCATATTTTTCAACAATCGGAATAATTTCCGGCAATCGTGCAATGTCTCCATCCATGGAGAAAACACCATCTGTGATATACATGATTTTTTTATATTTCTTACTTTCTATCGCTTCCTTTGCTTTTTTCTCAAGGTCTTTCATATCTTGATGTTTAATTCGGATGATTTTTGCTCCGGATAAGCGGCAACCGTCAATAATAGATGCATGGTTTAATTCATCCGATAAGATAGCATCTTCTTTTGTCATTACTGCAGAGATAGCGCCCATATTGCAGTTGAATCCAGATTGAAAGGCGATTGCTGCTTCTGTCCCTTTGAATTCTGCGATTTTTTCTTCTAATTGCTGATGGATTTTCAGCGAACCATTGATCGTTCGGACTGCTCCTGCTCCTACACCATAAGTTTCGGTTGCTTCAATACATGCTTTTTTCAATTCTTCGCGATTGGCAAATCCAAGATAATTGTTGGATGCTAGATTGATCATCCTTTTTCCGTCTACGATGATACAAGCACCATTTTCACTTTCTAGTATGTCGATCGTATTGTATAACCCCTTTTCTTTCAGTTGATCCAATTCTTTCTCTAAATACATTGTTAGTTCTTTGGAAGACATTGTCTCCACCTCCATATTCATCTGTCTTGCAGAACATACCAAACATATATCGTGTCATTCATCTACAAAGCAAGTATGCCATATTTTTGATAACGCTTACACTGATTATGAGAATTATTTAACCACATTTTTTATTTACAGTATCTTTTTACTTTCAAATGACTTATATAGTATGAACAATTACCTTTTAGATAATGATCTATTTTACTCTACCTGGGCAGATAAATACAACACAACCATTGATAGAAGCCCTTTCGTTAAAATCAATTGTATTCTGAATATTTAATTTATTTATTGCATAGACCAATAAAAATACATAAAACTTCCATCTTTATTTATCAGCAATTTTTAATTTTACTCTCTGAATATTTCTTAAAAGTTTTACTTGTTGAATTCGAAAAAAGGACTGTGACAAAAGTCTTGTCACAGTCCTATTCTTCCGAATAAACGGTGTTCTCCTGCCAATTCCGAATCACAAGTTACAATATTCATCAAACATGAGAAGCTATTTTTTGAAATTGTTCCTTGTGACTCGGAGCTGAACGGCAGGCTCATGACCTCTTGGTAAACAGTGTTCCAGAAGTAAATTTTACGGAAAATGATCCGAAATATCTTGGAGCTGACCACTTCTGTCACAACCTCCATCATTTTTTGTTATTTTTGATCCAATTGTCTGGAGTAAAATTTTCATCGTCAATAGACCATTCCAGAAAAAATTCTTCTAAGAATTCACGCATGAAGGTTTCTCTTCGTTTGGCTTCTTCATATCCGTAATCAGTATTCATTTTATCAGACAGCAAGAACAGTTTTTCATAAAAATGATTGATCACTGTCGTGCCTTTTCGGTAATTTTCTTTGTCCTTGAATGTTTGCGGATACAGTTCAGGATCAAAAATCGGGTGCCCATGTCCACCGCCGAAATAAGCAGTACGCAAAATGCCGATTGCTCCTAATGCTTCGATACGATCAGCGTCTTGAACGATCTTACCTTCCAGAGATAGTTCGGCCGCTTCAGAGAGATTTTTAGAAAAGGACATATTTTCGATAATGGAAAAAATCATCGAGATCTGTTCCTCTACTATTGGCAAAGAGCGAAGGAATACACGAAGCTGTTGCTTTGCCTCGTTCTCATTTTTAACGACTTTATCATCAATCGTATCATGTAGGTAAGCTGCTGCAAGCGTCACAAAGCGGTCTGCCTGCGGTTCCGTCTCCAAAATTTTTTCAGCTAACTTGACAACTCTTTTGGTATGATCGCTCCCATGTCCTGTTTGATCATGCGCTAATTGGTCCATACTATAATCAGCGATCACTTGTAATTTATCCATTCGTTCCACTTCTTTCTTAAGTAAATAGCTGAAAACATCTATAGATTAGATGAATTTCAGCTATCTTTGTAAATTGTATTTTATTTTACCTGATATACATTAAAATACAGGTCTTTCATATAGTCGATCAGGTATTGCGGATTAAGCGGTTCATGTGTTGCATCCATGATTAATTGATTTGGTTTTCTAGATGCACCATATTGATGGATATGCTCTGACATCCAGTTTTTGATTGGAGAATAATCGTCTGACGCTAGAACATTTTCCACATCTATTTCTTGCTGCAAAGAATGAAGTAATTGTGCCGCATACATGTACCCTAATGCATAAGAGGGAAAATAACCAAAGCTTGCACCTGACCAATGAACGTCTTGTAGGATGCCTTCCACATCATTTGTTGGTCGTATTCCCAGGTACTCTTCATATTTTTGATTCCATATTTCAGGTAGTTCAGCAACATCTACCCCTTCATTGAAAATCATTTTTTCGATTTCATAACGAATGATGATATGGAGAGGGTAAGTCAAACTGTCTGCCTCGATACGAACCAAACTTGATTTTGTATGGTTCAATGAACGATAAAATTTGTCAAAAGGAATATCATCGAATGTTCCTTCTGCACATTCTTGAAAGAAAGGATATTGCTTTTTCCAGAAGCTGCGACTACTTCCAATAATGATCTCGTTAAACAACGATTGTGATTCATGGATACCCATTGATGTACCTTCATAAACCGGTGTATACGCATATTTATAATCGATGTCTTGTTCATACATACCATGACCAGCCTCGTGGATCACTCCAAAAACAGCCATTTTGAAATCTGTTTCGTTCCATCGTGTCGTGATTCGTGCATCATTCGGATTAATTCCAGTCATAAATGGGTGGACAGTGTCATCTAAACGACCACGACTAAAATCATAACCAAGTTGTTCGATTACTTTCACTACAAATCTCTTCTGTTGTTTTTTCGTCATTCTCCGATTTAAAAAGTCTGTTTCAGGTTCAGTCCCTTTTTCTTGGAGCGTACGGCGGATCGAAAGAATTCCTTCTTTAAGCTGATCAAATACCTTATCAAGGATTTCGACAGTCATCCCGGGTTCGTATTGATTCAGCAAAACATCATAATTCGTCTTTTCATCTTTTCTCCAGTAAGGTATCAACTGTTTTGTTAATTCAATATTTTGATTCAATGCGTGTTGAAAATCAGAAAATTGTTGTGTTTCTCTAGCTTTTTGCCATTGTCCGTGTGCTGAAGAAACGGCAGCTGTATATTTTCTCATAAGATCTTCCGGTACGCGATGTTCCAAATCATACTCTTCTTTTACTTTGGCAAAAACGGCAGTTCCAACTTCCGACAATTCTTCCGGATGTTCAGAAAAATAGCGAATGGCTTCTTTGATTTTTGGACCGATTTTTTTTGAAAAATAAATGCTGTAAAGATAGCTGTCTACTTCACTTCGGTATGCACTAGCTTTTTCAGGCATACCTGTTTGTGTATCCCAATCGAGGATTCCTAAAGCTTGTTGTAGAAGATTGATTTCTTTTACTTCTTGTAAAAACTCTTTTTCTTTCATTCCCTATTCCTCCAAACATCCAATTGAATGAATCAATTAGTAAGATTATTCGTCTTTCTCTTTTTTTCTAGGCGGACGAGTTCCCCAATACTGGAATAGATCCGTACGCAATGCACCATTGTACAATTTTCTTTTTTTGGTTGCTTTTTGTCCGTAAAATTCCTCAAACGCTAAGTCGCTAGTCAAGATATATTTACTCCATGTTTTTAATGGACGGAATACATCGCCCATTTCTTTATATAATTTCCGAACAGTTTCTTCTTCTCCTAGACGTTCTCCGTAAGGCGGATTAGCCACGATGACCCCGTATTCTTTATCCGTTTTGAAGTCTTTGACTGCTTGTTGCTTAAAGGTAATCGAAGAGCCTAATCCGATTTCTTCTGCATTGGCTTTGGCAATTTCAATCATCCGTCCATTGATATCTGAACCAGTAATATCTAATTCAATATCATAATCTGCTTTTTCTTCGGCTGCTGATCGAACATTTTCCATGATTTCTTGACTGAACCAATCCCAAGATTCGCAAGCAAACTCACGATTGAATCCTGGTGCGATATTATGGCCTATTAAGGCTGCTTCAATACAAAGCGTACCTGAACCACATACAGGATCATAAAATGGACGGTCTTTTCGCCAATTTGTCAACATAATAAGTGCTGCTGCCATGTTTTCTTTCAATGGTGCTCCACCTTTTTCTAAGCGATAACCACGTTTGAATAAACTTGGTCCTGTCGTATCCAGAGTTACCATCACATGGTCTTTCAGCAAAGCTACTTCCAACTGAAAATGTGCGCCAGTTTCCGTCAGTGGTACAGAAGCTGGACGGTGATAATAGGTACGGAGACGTTCAACGATTGCTTTTTTTGTGATCGCTTGGCAATCAGGTGTGCTATATAGTTTCGACTTGATCGATTTTCCAGCTACAGGAAAAGCTGCATCTAGTGGAAGAAAATCTTCCCAAGGCAATGCTTTTACGTTTTCAAACAATTCATCAAACGTATACGCATCGAATTCCCCAACCACGATTTTTACTCGATCTGCTGTACGTAACCATAAATTAGCTGTAGCGATCGTTTCCATTGTTCCTTCAAAACGTGCACGTCCGTTCTCAACTTGGCATTCGATTCCAAGATCTCTTAATTCTTTACCAACCAGTGCTTCTAGCCCGCTTGCCGCAGTTGCGACGAGGTTGAACTTCCTGTTTTTTTCCATACACAATCTCCTTATTTATAAAAAAAGGAGGTGGGACATCAGTCCTACCCCACACTTTTACTCAAATTCCGAATAACCGGTGATACAAAAGTTTGTTTTGTAATAAGAACGATTCATCTGAAGTATTGAAAAATAGCTTTCAAATGTTTTTCTTGTTTCTTATAACGCATTACTTTTGTCACGACCTAATTCCCTGATGTTTGCGGTTTTCTATAAGCCATGTTCTGTACTTTGCTTTTCCAGGGAGAAAAAACAAAGCGGTAACCATCTATCTGCAGTTATACTGCCTTTTTGTCCTGTTCTTCTTCCAGACAAAAAGCGCCCCTACCATTGTTTGGGTTGCTCGCTCGAGGGGTTTACCGCGTTCCACCGGATGGGTTTCCCCAGCCGCTTCGTCACTGTGGCACTTTCAAGGATACTTAAGCATAGCCGAAGCCTTAGCTTGTTTTCCTGCCGTTACTCCAAAGAGTACCTTAGCTTATGGTTTCGCTAAGCACGAACACTACAGGCATCACAGCCTGTGCGAGCATGGACTTTCCTCAGCCTGATCAAGTCAGACCGCGATTACCCGAAAACCGCAAATTCATTAATCAAAAATTAAAATTGACGTGTTTTTTCATTATCATCTAAGCTTGTGTCTGCATTTGTGTAGTTATTTGGATTAGGTTGTGCTGGTTTGACTGCACTTGCTTGTTGATCAAGCTTTTTACCAAATACTTCACGTTCAAGATTTGACAAGCGTTTTAAGATATCAAAATTGGTCACTGCTGCGCTCTTTGGTGCCTCTGTTTGTTGCACGCGTGTTTGAGCTGCTCCTTGAGTTTTAGATAATTGAGCTACTTTTGCACTCAATCGATCGTTTTCTTCTTGTAAAGCAAGGAGTTCTTTGCTGTAAGTTTCATAATCTTTGATGATATTGTCTAAGAATTCATCAACTTCAACGGGATCATAGCCGCGCATTTTTGTTTTGAATTCTTGTTGTAAAATGTCTTTAGGACTATAAACCAAATTCGCCATATTTACACCTCTAGTTTTCATTTACGTAATAACATTTCTACCTTTTTCATTGTATAGGAAAAAAGTTGATAAATCAAACACAATATCGATTATTCACTAAAATTTTGAAGATCGTCCATACTGATCAGCCGAATTTCGTAGGGATGATCTGCTTGGTAATTCTGTGCATCTTCAAAAAAATACTTCGTTTTTCCAGGGAATTCTTCATCATAGATCAGCAGACAGCCCACTGTATGCTCAAGTATAAAACGAGTGTGATTCTTTAGCTGACTAGGTGATTGGTAGGGTTGATGGCTAACAGCTTCGACATAATCTGCTAATTGTTCTGCTAATTGTTTTTTTTCTTGGTTCCCTTCATTCCAGTTATTACCAAAATCAGAAAAAGGATACAAAATACCAAGAGATAGTTCCGGATATTCTTCTTTCAATTCCGCTACTATTTGCACAGCCCATAGTTCGACGCCCAAATTCCCACTGACAAGTACCCATTCCAGCCCTTCTTCTGCTAACTGATGGAGTTCTTTTTTTAAAACATTTTTAACAACTTGGATTTTAGGATCATTTTCTTTAAAAACACCGAGTTCGAAACTTCGATACCCAGACACATAGATTACTTTTGACTTATCCATCTCAGATTCCTTTTCTTTCTATCCGCTTTTTTGCTATAATGTGGCCTAGGAGTGTGATTAAAGATGGTATTGCGCTATCCAAATGGCCAACCTTATTATAAGAATGCCTCTCCCGTCGAAAAAATTCAAGAAAAAAGAAATCAGATCACTGAATTCGGCAATCGGGGGATGCGCTTTGAAGAAGCAATCAATGAAAGTAATAAATATTATCTTTCCCGCGGGTTGGCGGTTATCCATAAAAAGCCTACCCCTATCCAAATCGTGAAAGTAGACTATCCTAAGAGAAGTGCTGCTGTGATCAAGGAAGCCTACTTTACCCAAGCCTCAACTACAGACTATAATGGCGTCTATCGAGGCTTTTACTTGGACTTTGAAGCAAAAGAAACCAAGAACAAAACATCTTTTCCCTTTAAAAACTTCCATGCCCATCAAATCGAACATATGAAAGCATGCCTCGAACAAAATGGGGTCTGCTTTGTCTTGTTATGGTTTTCGTCTTTGAAGCGCTGTTTTTATTTGAATAGTGTTCATTTGATTGCTTACTGGGACGCCCAAAAGGAAAAAGGACGCAAATCACTACCTTTATATTTGATCGAAGAACTAGGAATAGAGATCAAAACTGGTATTTCTCCGCGGATTCCTTATTTGGACGCGGTTGACTTCTATTTATCAACATTATCTATTGAAGGAGAAAGCAAGAATGGCAAATGAACAAACTAGAAGCTCTAGACGACAGAAACAGCCTACTCCTAAAAAGAGTGTGAAGAAGAATTCTGGCAAAGGTTCTGGAAAGTCCTCTGGAACACATAAAAAAGGATTATTTATCAAGATCCTTTTAGGAATACTCTCATTTTTCTGTATCCTCTTTTTAGCAGGTGTAGGACTTTTCTGGTATTACGCAAAAGATGCGCCCGAATTGACGGATAAAAAATTAGACGCTACCGTATCTTCCAAACTATATACACAAGATGGCGAACTATTCGAAGATTTAGGCGCAGAAAAGCGTGAAAAAATTTCTGCGAATGAATTACCGAAAACATTAGAAGATGCGATCGTGTCGGTAGAAGATCGCCGTTTTTATAAACACATCGGGGTTGACCCTATTCGGATCATCGGTTCTGCCCTCTCTAACTTTACCTCTGGCGGACTGCAAGGCGGAAGTACTTTGACACAGCAATTGATCAAACTTTCCTTCTTCTCCACCAGTGCCGAGGATCAGACCCTGAAACGCAAGGCCCAAGAAGCGTGGATGGCTGTAAGATTGGAACAAAAAAAATCGAAACAAGAGATCTTGACCTACTACGTAAATAAAGTGTATATGTCAAACGGCTTGTACGGGATGGAGACAGCTTCTGAGATGTACTTTGGTAAGAAATTATCAGAACTTTCTTTACCGCAAACAGCATTGCTTGCTGGGATGCCTCAAGCCCCTTCCGCCTATGATCCTTATGTTTATCCAGATCAGGCGAAGAAAAGACGAGATACTGTTTTGTATACGATGCTTCAAAACGAAAAAATCTCTCAAACAGAATATGATCAAGCTGTTAATGTACCGGTAACGGATGGTCTGCAAGAACTAACTCAATCCGATGACAATACTAAGATCGTCGATAATTATGTCAAAGAAGTCATCAATGAAGTACAAGAAAAAACAGATAAGAATGTCTACACAGACGGTTTAGAGATTTATACGAATTTGGATCTGGACGCCCAAAAGAAACTATATGATATCGTCAACACGGATCAGTATGTCTCTTACCCAGACGACGAGATGCAAGTTGCCTCCACCCTTATCGACACCAATACCGGGAAAGTAAAAGCCCAGATTGGCGGACGTCACATCGCAGAAGACGTAACTTTAGGCAACAACTTAGCAGTGAATACTTCCCGTGATTTTGGTTCTACGATGAAACCTGTCACAGATTACGGACCAGCTTTTGAATATTTGAAATATTCTACTGGAAAAACTATTACTGACGCACCGTATAACTATGAAGGGACTTCGACTCCTGTAGGAAACTGGGATAATCAATATATGGGCACCATTACTTTACGCCAAGCACTTTACTTATCCCGTAATGTTCCAGCAGTCAAATTATTCAATGAAGTCGGTTCAGATAAAGTGGCTTCTTTCTTAAAAAATCTTGGGATCGAATACAGTACGATCCATCAATCGAATGCGATCTCTAGTAATACGGAAGAACAAGATGGGACAAAATACGGAGCTTCTTCCTTAAAAATGGCAGCAGCCTATGCGGCTTTCGCCAATGGAGGGACTTATTACAAACCTCAATATGTTAATAAAATCGTCTTCCAAGACGGAACAGAAGAAACTTATGAGCCAGATGGAAAAACAGCCATGTCTCCAGAAACAGCTTATATGATCACAGACATTTTAAAAGATACGATCACTGAAGGAACTGGTACGAATGCGCAAATCGCTGGGTTATATCAAGCCGGTAAGACCGGAACATCCAATTACACAGATGACGAGTATGCAAAACTTGGTATTTCTTCTGGGGTGTATCCAGATATCCTATTTGCGGGCTATACGCCAAATTATTCGATTTCCGTGTGGACAGGTTACAATAAAAAAATGACACCTGTCACTTCAGAATCGTCACACGTAGCCTCTGATGTTTATCGCGAGCTTATGCAGTATGTTTCAGCTAACGTGACAAATACAGACTGGGAGATGCCAAGCGGATTAATTCGTGTGGGCGGTGAACTGTACTACAAAGATCAATATACAGCTAGATCGAATGCAATTACACCATCAACAACTATTCCATCTTCCAGCTATGTCCAGACTCCTGGAAGCTCAACAACAGAGACAACGACTCAAAGCTCTAGCTCTACTAGTCAAAGCGAATCAACTGCTGAGTCCTCAAAAGAAAGCACGACAGCAGAAACAAGCGAGCCAGCGTCTTCAACAACGGTTCCTTCTTCTTCATCCGAAGAAAGCTCGACACCGTCTTCATCTGCTCCTCCTGCTTCTTCCAGTGAGCCAGCAACTAGCGGAGCGGATGCTGCAAATGACCATACACCATCCAGCAGCACCTCAGCTTCTGGAAACAGATAGTAAAAAAGAAACCACGTCTACAAGCGTGGTTTCTTTTTTGTGTCTATGTAAAAAACAGCTACAAATAAAAATCATGTACCAAGCTGTATTACATGATTTTTTATAAGACTATCCAGCATATACATGTGTGATCTAACATTTAGCTTAAAAATTAGAAAATCCATTTTTCTTTTATCATTACATATACTTTATCCATTTACTTGTTTATAATTAAATCGGCTAAATACACACTAGTCTTTTATTTGAGAGTATAAAATATTTTGTGTAAATGAAAAAATCCATACAAAAAAGGAAGTCCCTTCTGTAGAATAAAGTTAACGACAACCAATTCACAG